>JBJOLA010000081.1:0-5349 GCA_046045815.1 Pseudomonadota bacterium | reverse complement strand
ATGCACGTCGCGCCTGACTTCATGAGCCCCTCTGCCTGTGGTTTGTCTGCGGCGAGGTGGAGATAGGTGAACAGCAGATGGCGCGGCTCAAGTAGCGCAATTTCCTGCGGCTGGGGTTCCTTGACCTTCACGATCATATCTGCCGCTGCAAAAACCTCCGACGCCGTCGGCACGATCCGCGCGCCCGCCGCAACATATTCCCGGTCAGCAAAGTCGATGCCTTTGCCTGCCTTGGTTTCGACGATGACTTCATGCCCGGCTGCCGTCAGTTCAGCGACCGAAGGTGGCGTCAAACCGACGCGATATTCATGATTTTTGATTTCTTTGGGGATGCCGATTTTCATGCTGAGCTCCGCGTAATTTTATTACGGCAAACTATAACAATGATCGCCTCGTTGGGGAAGCATTTCTCTGCATTGCGACGTCATTCCCGCTATGCTAATGCGCGCCACCCTGTCATGGGCGGACAGGGAACAGGCGGGCAATATGCGCTTGGTTTTGGCAGGAGTTTGCCTTGTATGAGCGACGTTGCAGCGCATATCGATTCTGAAGAAGAGCATCACGGTCATGCGACTGGCCCGCTCTATAAGATGGCTATCGGAGCAATCGGGATCGTATTCGGGGATATCGGCACCAGCCCGATCTACGCCTTTCGCGAAACTTTCATGGGCCACCACAAGCTCGCTGTCGATCAGCAGCATATCTACGGCGTGCTCAGCCTGATTTTCTGGTCGATGATGATTGTCGTCACGATCAAATATGTCACGATCATCATGCGCGCCGATAACAAGGGGGAGGGCGGTAGCCTCGCGCTGCTCGCGCTGATCAACCGCAAGACGGAGGGCGCGCGCTGGACGGCACCAATCGTGTTGCTCGGCGTCTTCGCGACCGCATTATTCTACGGCGATTCGATGATTACGCCCGCAATGTCGGTGCTTTCGGCGTCCGAAGGGCTTCAAGTTGTCAGCCCTGCCTTCGCGCCTTGGGTTGTCCCAATATCGGTTGGCATTCTCGTTGGACTTTTCATGATCCAGTCGCGCGGCACCGCCGTTGTCGGCGCTTTCTTTGGCCCGATCATGATCCTTTATTTTGGCGTGATCGCGGTGCTGGGTTCCGTTCAGATCGTCAATCACCCTGAGATTTTATGGGCCCTCAATCCTTGGTATGCGCTTGATTTTTTCCTCGCTGATCCGAGAAGCGCCTTCCTGGCACTGGGATCCGTTGTGCTCGCGATCACGGGGGCAGAGGCGCTTTACGCCGACATGGGGCATTTCGGCCGCAATCCAATCCGGGTTTCCTGGCTCTACTTTGTGATGCCAGGCCTGATGCTCAACTATTTGGGGCAGGGCGCGATGATCGTTGGCAATAACGCCGCGATTGAAAATCCGTTCTTCCTGCTCGCACCGGAATCGATCCGCATCGGGCTGGTCTTGCTGGCGATCATGGCGTCGGTCATCGCCAGCCAAGCGGTTATTTCAGGCGCTTTCTCCCTCACCCAGCAAGCCATTCAGCTCGGCTTCATCCCCCGGATGCGCATCCAACATACGAGCGAGAGCGCCGCAGGACAGATCTACATCCCCTTCATTAACTGGATTTTGATGTCGATGGTGTTGCTGCTGGTCCTGATGTTCCGGACGTCCAGCAATCTTGGCGCCGCTTACGGCATCGCGGTGACCGGTGCGGTCTTCATCGACACCTGCTTGCTGTCGGTCGTGTTGTTCAACCTATGGAAATGGAACAAGGCGCTTTCGGTTGCCATCCTCGCGGTCTTCTTCACGGTAGACACGGCCTATCTGGCCTCCAACTTGACCAAAATCCCGGATGGCGGCTGGTTCCCGCTATTGATCGGCTTCATCATTTTCACATTGCTCACCACATGGGCGCGCGGCCGAAAGCTGATGATCGCGCGGATGGCGGAAGCATCAATGCCGATCAAAATCTTCATCAGTTCAGCGGCAACCTCGGCTGCGCGCGTCCACGGCACAGCAGTCTTCATGACATCGTCGGTGGACGGGGTGCCCCACGCGCTTCTCCACAACCTCAAGCACAACAAAGTGCTGCACGAACGGGTCATCCTGCTGACGATCAAGATTTCCGATGTGCCTTATGTCGACATTGAAAAACGCTGCAAGATGGATGATCTGGGGCAAGGCTTCCACCGCCTCATCCTGAAATATGGCTTCATGGAGGAACCCAATGTGCCTGCAGCCTTGGCCGACGTCACCAATTGCGGGGCGGCATTCAAGATGATGGACACGAGTTTCTTCCTCGCGCGGCAGACCCTGCTGCCGTCGTCACGTCCGGGCATGGCGATCTGGCGGGAACATCTCTTCTCGTGGATGCTACGGAACGCAGAAAGCGCGATGGAGTTTTTCCGCTTGCCGACGAATCGCGTCGTCGAGCTGGGAAGCCAAGTCGAGATTTGATCGACTGGGCGGTTGACCCGCAAACGCGCCTTTCCTATAGGCGCGCTTCCCGTTTGTGGCGGAGTAGCTCAGTTGGTTAGAGCAGCGGAATCATAATCCGCGTGTCGGGGGTTCAAATCCCTCCTCCGCTACCATTTTTCTCACAAGAACAGGTCGACATGAGCAAGACTATCGAAACCCGCATGTTGATCCTGGGTTCCGGCCCCGCTGGCCTTTCTGCGGCAATTTACGCTGCCCGCGCGGGTCTAAAGCCGGTTGTGGTGCAGGGGCTCCAGCCGGGTGGACAGTTGACGATCACAACCGATGTTGAGAATTATCCCGGCTTTCGCGATGTGATCCAGGGGCCGTGGCTGATGGACGAAATGACGGCGCAAGCTGAACATGTCGGCACCACGATGGTTTATGACATCATCGTGGACGTGGATCTATCGAAGCGCCCCTTCACGCTGACGGGCGATGGCGGCGATATCTACATGGCGGATACTTTGGTGATCGCGACGGGGGCTCAGGCCAAATGGCTCGGTCTGGAAAGCGAAGTTGCGATGCAAGGGAAGGGCGTTTCGGCCTGCGCAACGTGCGATGGTTTCTTTTATCGGGGCAAGAAAGTGGCTGTTATCGGCGGCGGCAACACTGCCGTTGAAGAAGCGCTTTACATGACCAACCACAGTCAAGACGTCACCCTGATCCACCGGCGAGACAGTTTGCGCGCAGAGAAGATTTTGCAGGACCGTCTGTTCGCCCATCCCCATATCAAGGTGCTTTGGAACAAGGGCGTCGAGAAATTTGTGGGCGGTGGCGATCCCGAAGGGCTCGTTGCGGTCTCCCTCAAAGATACGATTAGCGGTGAAATGTCTGAACTGGCAGTCGACGGCGCATTCGTCGCCATCGGCCACTCGCCCGCGACGGAGCTGTTCACTGGGAAATTGCCAATGGATGAGGGCTATCTTCTCGTGGAGAAGGGCACATCGCGCACGTCAATCCCCGGCGTTTTTGCGGCAGGTGACGTCAGCGACAAGATTTATCGCCAAGCCGTCACAGCTGCAGGTATGGGCTGCATGGCGGCACTCGACGCCGAAAAATTCCTCGCGCACGAAGCATTTTCACACGGCCAGTAGCACGAAAATCTAAGGCTTTTCACACACTGCTGCCGCAGGATCGCAATCCTTTTCATCGTCCACAGCCCAAAGATCATCATTGCCCGCGCCCGTCACTGGATCATCAATGATCGGTTCGTTGACGTTCTTTTCAACATCCTTGATCTCAATCAGACTGACAGAAAGCGGGTTGCTGTAACCACCTGCTTCGATGTCACCGATCACATCGCGTGCGATATTGCCATTGTCAAAGCTCACTTGGCAGGAAGCGATGCTGAGAATCTGACAGCCGTTGATCGTCGAGGCAAAATCGAACAGGCCCGTGCCAAGTGATCCTTTGCCGACACTACCGCCGTTGATGGATACAAGCTTGAGGAAATCAATGCCGGTTGTTGCGGTGGCAGAGGCTCCCATCTGCTGGCCGTTGATTGCGATGCGCGCGGCGCTGTTCGTGCCGGTGTTGATTGACAGGCCGCCGGCACCAACGGTGAGCCCGCGCCGTGGATCAAAATCCCGAGGGTTGAGCGTCGCTGCACCACTATTCTGAACGTAGAAGCCATTTGAAATGGTCACGACAATCGAATCAGCGCGCAGATAGCCCTGATCAAGAACAGCGCCATCATTTTTGGCCAATCTGTCACTGACCGCCTTCAAAGTAGCCGCCCCAATGACATCGGTTATGGCGGGCAGGGTCGCAGCGATCACGTCTTGCGAGGTTAGCACCAGCGTGCCGCCAAGCCCGTTGGTTGGGTTGCGCAAACTGATGACACCTGTTGCCGCATCAATCTCAATCGCTTCCGCTGCATTGATTTCAAAGCGATTGCCGGTGCCGAGGTTGTTGAACGTAACGGCACCGATCGTGCGCAGCTTGCCCGGTGTGTTGATGCGGTAAATGCCGTTAGCACCAAAGTTGCCTGACGTCGCGCCCGCCGCCGATAGCGTCAACGTATCGAGTATAACATCAGGCGCGCGCGTGTTGAGGGCAGCCGAGGATTGACCTGCCGTGCTCTGGGTCAAACGGGGTGCCGTGATCGTTATATTATCTCCGAAAATGAGCTGAGCCTCAGCATTGGAAAGGCCGTACGTTCCCGTTCCGCCATTGCCGCCAATGTACGTTTGCCGGTTTCCGTTGTTGTTCAAGGTGACAGAATGCGTCACACTGAACCGGCCAATTTGTCCGGGCTCTGAACTTGTATCGATCACAATATCAGAAGAGTTGAGGGTAATGGTGGTGCCAATCAAAGTGGCCAGCGAGTCAATTGTGAGTGCGCCAGGCGTCGTCGCCACAAGGTTTCGTCCAGCAGTCACGTCTCGGCTTACGATGATATCAGCGCCCATTAGCGTGACATCGCCGATTGCGGCGGAGGCATCCAGCACGGTCAACGCGCCCCCGGATTGCACTAAGAGATTGCCCGTTCTTGCATCTGCGGAGGTGAGAGTAAGGGCCCCCAGCGCCGTCAAATTAACATCGAGACCAAAGGCGCGGACCGGCCCCAGTGCCGCCAGATCGGTGGCGACGAGGATATTGCCGTTGAACGCATCTAGCGTGACCGCACTACCGGAGTGGATCGTTGGGACTGAGATACCGAGGCTACCGTCCACGCTTAGCGGCCCGGCTGTTGTCACGCTGGTTCCGTCAATCGCGCCGTTGGCAGACACCGAAGCATCCGCTCCCGCATTCAGCGTCGTGAAACTGATTGGTCCATCGGCCACAATTTGGACGCTCTGGCCCGCCTGCATTGATTGCGCCAACAAGCCCAAACTATTGATCGTCAGGTTCGAGAACGCATTCGTGGCGGCGAGTGTGAGGGCACCAGTGTTGAGCACGA
>JBJOLA010000030.1:0-19760 GCA_046045815.1 Pseudomonadota bacterium | reverse complement strand
CCAAATGGATGATGTTGTCGGCAAGATCATGATCGCCGCCCGAGATGAATATCTTGGTGCCGTTGATCCGAAATGTCCCATCTGGAAGTTCTGTCGCTCGCGTGTTCATCAGTTTGAGATCGGTGCCGCAATGCGCCTCGGTGAGGCTCATCGTGCCGGTCCATTCTCCAGTCACCATTTTGGGGACGATGTGCGCGCGCATCCAGTCGCTGCCCGCCCGTTCGACGGTAGACATCGCGCTGATCGAACGATTCAGAAACCCAGCGCTCAACCACCGGCTGGCGCAAATCGCGATGGATGGCAGCCAGAAGATTCCGCAGCGCTGGCTGGACACGCTGGCCTTTCATCAGAAGCACGACCGGCAATGCCCCGCCATCCTTGCAGGGATTGCCGCATGGCTGCGCCATATTCGCGGGGAGAACATCAGCACTTGGGGTCTTGTCGAAGATCCTATGGCCGCGACAATGATAGCGACTTGCGACACAGCAGGCAGAGACGGCATCGTGGCCGCGCTGTTCGGCCCCGGCGGCCTCATGGCGAGCGATTGGGTTCCAAGCGACGCAGATCGGGCGCTTATCATCACAGCAATGAATTGAAGGGGTTCGTGCATGCGTCACAGCGGTCGCTGCACCGGCCGCCTTCAAACCACAAGCCGACAAGATCCTGGGGAGCTATCATCGCCAACAATGTCTACCGCAATGCCGGCGCCGGGTTTCGATCCAAAGTTCGGGGGGTCTCGCGTGCATCATGTCAACCTACCGCCGCTAAAGATACAAAAGATACGGACATGCGCGCCATGACTGTATCCTTTGTATCCTTATCAGCCAAAATCACCGCGCGCGCGGGAGCCGCACTGAAACCAAGACAACATCGTGTATTGGACAAATTAAAAACACTCGAACGTGTATAGAACATTGTCGCAAAAGTCAACCCGAACTTGTTTGGCATTTGATTCGTTGATGATGGCAAACTCCGCCGATTTTGCGTTCCAACCTCACTGCGGCTAACCAAGGATCAGCCGCGAGACCTTTTCCCCGAACATCATCACTGTCGCATGGGGGTTGCCCGAAATCTGGGTCGGGAAGGCCGATGCATCGACCACGCGGAGCCCCGCGATGCCGCGCAACCTGCAACACTCATCAACCACGGAGCCAGCGTCCACGCCCATCCGGCATGATCCCATCGGATGCGATGTCGTGTTGGCGAAGGCCCGGAGATAGGCTTCGAGCGCGGCGTCATCTTTGGGGGGTGACGCAGGACGTGTGACGGCTTCGACCTCGTCCGCAAAGGCGGGCTGTGCGATCAGATCATGCAGCAGTCGGTAATAGCTTTTCATCCGCACCATATCGGCGGGTGCGGTGAGCAGATTGTAGCAGATGCGCGGCGGCGTCAGCGGATCGGCACTGGCGAGCGTCACCGCCCCCCGGCTTTCGGGATGCGCAACCGCAAAGCCCATCAGTAGCATATGTGCGCTGGCCTTGGTGATGCCAGGATACCAGACCTTAGACGCCATCGTGCCCGCCGCGAGCACGAAGCGGAGATCAGGAGATTTGCCAGCAAGCGGCGTCCGCAGCGATCCCATCGCGACCATCGGTGGTCCTGCCGCGACCCCGCCCAGCCCAAGCCCCCAACGGATCATTGAGAGCGCGAACCGGTCTGCCCGCAGCGCACGGGTGAACGACAATGGCCGCCGCACGCTGAATTCAAAACTGCCGCCGGGTTGATCGTTGAGGTTACGACCAACCTCGGGCGCATTGTGCACAGGCGCTATTCCGTGGCGCTTCAGTTCGTCCGCCGGGCCAATGCCAGAGAGCAGCAGGAGGTGCGGCGAATGGATCGCCCCGGCCGAGAGGATCACTTCACGCCCCGCGCGCACAACATGGGTTTCGCCGCTCTGCACATATTCAACGCCGACCGCGCGGCCCTGTTCGATCAAAATGCGTAGCACTTGCGCACCGCACTCAATGCGGAGTGAACGTCTCGAACGGATGGGATGCAGGAAGGCGTCATAGGCGCTCACTCGCCGCCCGCGCCGATCTACATTGAAATCAGACAGGCCGATGCCTTCGCTCACTTCGCCGACGAAATCCTCTGTCACCGGAAGGCCCATCTGCCGCGCCGCCGCGAGGAAGGGCGCATGGAAGGGGCTGCGGACGCTCAACGGAGAGACGCGCACCTCACCTCCTCCTCCGTGGAGTTCATCGCCACCGCGCCAATGGTTCTCTATCCTGCGAAAATGCGGGAGCAAAGACGCGTGGTCCCAGCCCTTCAGTCCCAGGTCCGCCCAGCTATCATAATCGAGCGGGCTGCCCCGGTTGTAGACCGTGCCGTTAATCGCCGAGCTGCCGCCCAGCGCCTTGCCGCGCGGCACCGGGATTGAGCGTCCGCCCAGACCGGGCTCAGGATCGCTCATCAGCATCCAGCTCGATTTGGGGTTGAACCACAATTTCGTCGCGGAAAGGGGCATCCGGTACAGCAGATTGCGGCTCGGCCCGCCCGCTTCGAGGAGGAGAACATCATGTTTCGCGCTCAGCCGGTTTGCGAGCACACATCCCGCCGAACCCGCACCGACAACGATATAATCAGGCGCCATCAATCGCGGCCCATTCGGGCAGTTTGAGGAGCGCACCGATGCTGCGCGGATCAAAGCCGTCTGGCCCGGCACCGCCTGCCGAACGGATCGCGTCGAGCCCTTGCATCGTTGCGGCGATGATCCGCCAAAGGATCGTAGCGGGAAAAAGCGCGGCCTCAATTCCTGCCTCGGCCAGTTCATCCTGGCTCGGCGCAAACCAGGGCGATCCCGGCACGACCACGGCGATGATCGGCACAGTCACCGCCGCGCGCAAGCGTTTATAGGCATCCAGATCTGGCAGACCCGGCACGATCAGCCCGTCGACACCGAGCGCCGCATAGACCTTCGCCCGCACAATTGCCTCATCCAGCCCCACCGCATAAGCCGCATCGGTGCGGCCAATGATCAGCATCTCGCGCCGCGCGGACAGCGCCGCGTTCAGCTTGGCCTCCATCTCAGCTTGAGTGATGATGGCAGGCGAACGGTTCAGCGGCGGCGGAAAAACCAGATCCTCAAACGCAATCGCCGCCACGCCGAGCTTTTCAAAACTCCGCACCGTGCGAGTCACCGCCTTGGCATCGCCAAAGCCGTTTTCCCCGTCGACCATCAGCGGCAGCGATGATCCTTCCATGATCCGCGCCACCCCGTCACGATATTCGCCGAAGCTCTGCAACCCCGCGTCGGGCATCGCCAATTGCGTCGCTGAGAGGGCGGAGCCGCCGATGCCGTACGCCGCAAAACCCCCGTCCTCGATCATCCGTGCCGAAAGGGCATCATGTGCGCCGGGCAGGAGCAAAGGCTTGCCCGTGCGTGACAGGGTGGTGAAATCGAGTGCCGCTGTCATGCGACGGACGCTTCCGCCCGAACGATCTTGTCAACCATCCGGTTGAACAGGGTGACCCCCATATCCGCGCTGGTCGGCATGATGCGCGGGTTCATAGTGCCGTCGATCACACGCTGCTGCGCCTCGATCATCACCCGGTCTTCCTCAAACGCCATGGCACCGATCCCCATCAGCGTATCGCGGAGCGCCTCGTCACCGTGATCCTTGTGCGGGCCCCACGAGAAGAAATAGCGCGCTGACTTTTCGCTCATCGGCGTGACGGCCTGGCTGGTAAAGGTCACCCCGCTTTCGGCCAACGCCATATCCGGCACGCCGTGATCACACCCCGCCGCCGTGCCGATCGGGAAATTACCACCAGTCATCAGCAGCACACCGGGAAGGAGGAAATCATAAGTGGAAAAGCGCTCAACCGGGTTGGTCGCAGGTTGCCCCGGTAAGTCCGACTGATCGAACGTCCAGCGCTCAAAACGCACGCCGCGCTCCAAGGGGATGACCTTGGGCCGATCATAGGCATAGCCCTCCGGCACGCCAAAGCTCTTGGCATGGACATAGGCGAGGTGGGTGAAATCGAGCAGATTGTCGTTGATCAGCCGCGCTTCTGCGGCATAGTCCAACTGGCCGCGACCCAGGATATAATCGGGATGATCGAAGCCGACCGCAGGCGGGATGAGCGAAACATCTGCCAACGCCGCATCCCCCATCCACACCCAAATCCAGCTATGCTTTTCGTGCGCGGGATAGCTGCGCACGCGGGCTTGCGGTGGAATGATATCCTGCCCCGGAATTTCGACGACGGCGCCGCCTGCGTCGAACAATAGTCCGTGATACAGGCAGCGCAGATTGCCGCCTTCGCAGCGCCCGAGCGAGAGCGGCGCCAGCCGGTGCACGCAGCGATCCTCAAGCGCGGACACTTTGTCCTCGCCGGTGCGCCAAAGCACGATAGGGTCGTCGAGGATCCGCACACCCAGCGGTGCATCGGCACTCAGGTCTTGCGCCCATCCGGCGACATACCAGCAATTGCGGACATAGTTCATTTCAAGGCTTCCGTACCTCAAAGCAATCGCAATGGAAACGCCCGCCGGTGATTTCTCACCGACGGGCGCGCTTTCCTCCCCAGGAAAGGTGGATCAATTGTCCTTCAGGCGGCCCAGCCGGTGAAACAGGCTCGAATATTTGATCGAGTCCGGATGATCGAGGTTGTTCTGAAGGAAATATTGGACAGACTGTTTGAGCAGCCGGAAATCTTCGGTTGAGAAGACAGCGCGGGCCTTTGCGGGTTCTGGCATTTTGGTTCTCCTCTGGTTGAACTTAGCTGAACTGGTTCATGGTATTGTGCGCGCCGCCCGCTTTGAGCGCGGCCTCACCGGCGAAATATTCCTTATGATCATCACCAATGTCGGAGCCTGACATATTCTGGTGACGGACGCAGGCAATGCCTTGGCGAATTTCTTGACGCTGAACGCCGAGCACATAGCCGAGCATCCCGGCGGCGCCGAAATATTCCTTTGCCAGATTGTCCGTCGAAAGTGCAGCCGTATGGTATGTTGGCAGCGTGATGAGGTGATGGAAGATGCCTGCGCGCTTCGCCCCGTCTGCCTGGAAGGTGCGGATGCGCTTATCGGCGGCTTCGCCCAGTTCGGTTTCGTCATATTCAGCGCTCATCAACTTGGCCCGGTCATACACCGAAACGTCGAGCCCTTCGCTCTTCATCGCATCATAGACTTGCTGGCGGAAATTGAGCGTCCAGTTAAACGACGGTGAATTATTATAAACCAGCTTGGCGTTCGGCACGACGGCACGGATCCGGTCCATCATCCCCGCAATCTGTTCGACATGGGGCTTTTCGGTTTCGATCCAGAGCAGATCGGCGCCGTTTTGCAGCGATGTGATGCTGTCGAGAACGCAGCGGTCCTCGCCGGTGCCAGAGCGGAACTGGAACAGGTTGGATGGCAGCCGCTTGGGGCGCATCAGCTTGCCGTCACGGTTGATGATGACATCACCGTTCAGGCTGCTGATGTCCGTCACTTCCTCACAGTCGAGGAAGCTGTTGTATTGATCGCCTAGATCGCCGGGTTCCTTTGAAACAGCGATCTGCTTCGTCAGGCCCGCCCCCAACGAGTCGGTGCGTGTCACGATGATGCCGTCTTCCACGCCCAGTTCAAGGAAGGCGTAACGGCACGCCCGGATTTTCGCGATGAAATCCTCATGCGGCACCGTCACCTTGCCGTCCTGATGGCCACATTGTTTCTCATCCGAAACCTGATTTTCGATCTGGAGCGCACAGGCTCCGGCTTCGATCATTTTTTTGGCGAGCAGATAGGTCGCCTCGGCATTGCCAAAGCCTGCGTCGATATCCGCGATGATCGGCACAACGTGAGTTTGATGAGCGTCGACTTCAGCGAGCAGCGCCTTTTCCTTCGCTGAATCTCCAGCGGCACGGGCCGCGTCGATATCGCGGAACAGCAGGCTCAGCTCGCGCGCATCGGCCTGACGCAGGAAGGTGTAGAGCTCTTCGATCAGCGCGGGCACCGACGTCTTCTCATGCATTGACTGATCGGGCAGCGGGCCGAAGTCGGAGCGGAGCGCCGCAACCATCCAGCCCGAGAGGTAGAGATATTTGCGCTTTGTCGTGCCGAAATGTTTTTTGATCGAGATCATCTTTTGCTGTGCGATGAAACCGTGCCAGCAACCGAGCGACTGAGTATATTGCGACGAATCCGCATCATAAGCGGCCATATCCTCACGCATGATCTTGGCCGTATAGCGCGCAATATCAAGGCCGGACTGAAACCGGTTTTGCAGGCGCATCCGGGCGACGGACTCAGCATCAATTCCGGTCCAGGTGCCATTCTTGCTGGCGGTCAGCGCGCTGAGCTGGGAGATATGATCTTGGTAGGACATAGTGTGGACCTTTGCAGTTTATGGTGTCAAAATGAGCGAACTCGGCTGGCAAAGCAATTCAAACCTGTCATATTTTGTGTGATGTCGTGAGATAAGACTGGTAAATGATTGTCACATTGTAATTTTTGTGACAATGTGCATCATGGCTGAACAAAAACTTTTCGCTGGACACGCGGTCCGCCGCATCCGCCGGGCCAATGGCCTGACCCAAGCAGGGATGGCAGATGTGCTCAGCGTCTCCCCTTCCTACCTCAATCTGATCGAGCGCAACCAGCGGCCACTGACTGCCGCGCTCCTCCTGCGCCTTGCCGAGAAGTATGACTTTGATCCCCGCACTTTGACTGGCGCCGCGCCGGGAGGCGGGGCAGAAGCGCTGCGACGGCGCTTGGCGGATCCGATGTTTGCGGACCTTCAGATTGATCGCACGCAGTTGGAAGACTGGATATCTGCGGCTCCCGATGCCGCCGAAGCTTTTGCGCGCGTGTTTGACCGGATCGCTGGTGGCACAGCCCTGCGTGAGGCCGACGCGATTGCGACCGTCCGCGTTGAGATCGAACGGTGGCGCAACCATTTCGCTGATCTTGACGCGCAAGCTGAGGCGCTGTCTGATGAGTTGAGGCTGAGCGCGGGCGATCTTTACGGCGCGGTGGCGGAGCGGCTGCGCATCACCCACCAGATTTCGCTCCGTATCCTCCCCGTTGATGCGATGCCCGATAAGCTCCGCCGCCTTGATCTACATGCGCGCCAGCTGCAACTGAGCGAGCTGCTTGATCCCGCCAGCCGCACCTTTGCCGCCGCCTTCCAGCTTGCAGAGCTCGAAGCCAAAGCCGAAATCGACGCGCTGGTGAAAGGCGCGGATATGCTTGAGCGGGCGAGTGAACGGCTCTATCGCCGCCACCTGACAAGCTATTTTGCCGCCGCCGTGATGATGCCCTATGCCCGCTTTCTGCGCGCCTGTGAGAGCACCGGCTATGATCTCCACCTGCTCCAGCGACGCTTCGGGGCGGGCTTTGAACAAGTCGCCCACCGGCTCACCACGCTCCAGCGCGTTGGTGCACGCGGCCTGCCATTTTTCATGATCCGGATCGACCGCGCCGGGCAAAGCAGCAAGCGCTACGCCGGCGCCAGCGCCTCTCCGCTCGTGGAAAGCGATGCCCGCTGTCCGCTGTGGCAGCTTCACCACGCCTTCGCTGCCCCCGGCACGTTGATGCGCCAAATGGTCGAGATGGAGGATAAAAGCCGCTGGTTCACTTTGGCGAGAACGGTCCGGCCCCAAGGCGGCAATGCGGAGTTTTCTGTCGGCCTCGGCCTCGAAGCCAGCCTCGCCCGGCCTCTCGCTGCCGCGCGCGGGATTGATCTTGACCGGGGAGACACCACGCCTATCGGCCCCGGCTGCGCGGCCTGCACCCGCGTTGACTGCGCCCAACGCAGCGCGCCCCCAACGGCGAGGGTGCTGGTTTTCAACGAGCGCGAACGGGGGCTGACGCCGTTTTCGTTCGCGGGGTAGGCCCGGCAATGAGGAAATCATCGATGATCACCGCAACCCCGACGCCCCGCTACAGCATTCTATGAAAAGTGCGCGCCCCGGTTCCGGCTTGCCAAGCGCTCCATAATCTGTTTGTGTCACATACAAATATGAGGGGATCGTGAGAAATGACTGAGTCCGTGAAGCGCAGCCAAGGGTATCAGATTTTTCTCGTGCTGATCTTGAGCCTCAATTTCGGCATTTTATTTTTTGATCGCAACGCGCTTAACTTCTTGATGCCCTTCGTCCAGCCGGATTTGAAACTTACCGATACCCAAGTGGGGATGCTTTCGTCTGGCCTGTCGCTCACTTGGGCGATCGCTGGTTTTACCGTCGGGCGCCTGTCCGACAGGCTGGGATCGCGCAAGCCGATCATCGTCCTGGGGACAATTGCCTTCTGCCTCTGCTCGGTTGTGTCGGGCCTCGCCGCATCTTTTCTGATGTTGCTCGGCGCGCGCATTTTGATGGGTGTAGCAGAAGGCGGCGTGATGCCGGTCAGCCACTCAATCATCGCGTCAGAAATTGATGAGGAACATCGCGGCTTGGCGATGGGCGTTGCACAGAATCTGGGGTCAAATGTGCTGGGATCAACCGCGGCGCCGCTCATTCTCATTCCTCTGGCGCTCGCTTTTGGTTGGCAGTCCGGCTTTTTTCTCGCCGCGATTCCAGGGCTGATTTCTGCGGCGATCATCTGGTTTTTTGTCCAAGAGCCCGCAAAGGTCGTGGCAAAGGAAGGTGACACGACGAAGCCAACGCTTCGCGAAGCTTTTGCTGATCGCAATGTTCAACTCTGTGCCGTGGTCTCGGTCCTGTTGGTTTCCTATTTGGTGCTGTGCTGGGCGTTCATGCCGCTTTATTTGACCAAGGAGCGCGGCTTTGCGCCCGATACGGTCAAATGGCTGATGGCGACTCTGGGCATTTCGGCCGGCATTGGCAGTTTCGCGGTGGCTTGGCTTTCGGACAGGGTTGGCAGACGACCCGCGATCATTGGGTTTTCGATGCTCGGCGTGATCCTGCCACTGGGGGCGATGTTTTTCACCGGGAGTAGCTGGGCACTGGCAGCGATCTTCTTTGTCGGCTGGGGGCTGAACGGCGTTTTTCCGTTGTTCATGGCCACCATACCGTCGGAATCGGTTGATCCACGGTTGACGGCGACGCTTACCGGTGTTTGCATGGGGATCGGCGAGGTTATTGGTGGCGTACTCAGTCCGCTACTTGGCGGCAAGCTGTCCGATCTCTACGGTCGGGACTCGGTGATGTGGCTGATGATCCTCCTTTGCATTCTGTCCTGCGCAGTCGGGTTCGGCCTTAGGGAAACCGCGCCGCGCGTGCTGGCAAAGAGCAGAAAATGAAGGCGGTGAGTCACACGCACCGTGGCGAGTTACAGTGAATAGATAGGAACGCATGATGTCTGGAATGAAAGCCCCGCCTTCTGGCGCGTATAAGATCGTTGATGTCCCAGAACTCTATGGCGATACGATCAAGCGGCTCGGCGTAGAAGGCACGTATGTCGGTGCTTCAGAGGCGGAAAGTCCTTGGGTGCCGTTTGGCGACAATGCGGCAATCCGCCATTTGGCATTCGACGTCCGTGAAAATGTTTACGTCAACATCCTCTGGATCAAAGGCCCCGGCGTGATCGGGACGCACAAGCATCGCGGCAAGGTTTGGGCGATCTGCCTTGAAGGCAATTTCCGCTATCTCGAATATGATTGGGTGTGCAAGCAAGGCGAGTTCATCACCGAAACACCCGGCACCGCGCACACGCTCGTCACCGACAATGCCGAGGGGATGAAGGCCCTGTTCCACATGCAGGGTGCGAACGAATTTTATGATGAAGAAGGCAATCACGTCGAAACGCTCGATGTGTGGTGGTTCATCAACCATTATGAAAGCTATTGCCGGGAGCATGGGCTGACGATCAACAAGGCGCTCTACCTTTGAAAACACTCGATCAGTTTAACATCTCGGGCCGGAGCGCTTTCGTCACTGGCGCGGCGTCGGGCATTGGTCTGGCTTATGCCGAAGCGATGGCCGAAGCGGGGGCAAAGGTGACGCTGGCAGATATCGACGCAGACGGCGCCGAACGCGAGGCGGCCCGCTTGTGTTCCGAAGGTGCCGAAGCCCGCGCGGTCAGTTGCGACGTCAGCGATCTCGCCCAAGTCGCCGCCGCCTTTGACGGCCATGTTGCGGCTTATGGTGGCCTCGATATTTGTTTCGCCAACGCAGGATGGGATGCAGGCAACGGCTTCTGGAACCCGGGCGGTTTCCGCAATCCGGACGGTCAGATTGATCGCTATGATCCCGCACGCTGGCAACGCTCGATCAGCATTAACCTAACCGGCGTTTTCCATACCATCCGCGAAGCAGTGCGCTGCATGAAGGCATGCGGCAGCAAAGGCTCGATCATCGCGACCGCGTCGAATGCGGGCATCATGAACGAAGCGATCGTCGGTGTGCCCTATATGCCCGCCAAGGCCGGTGTACTTCATCTCGTCCGTCATACTGCGCTTGAACTGGCTGAATATGGCATCCGCGTGAACGCCATCGCGCCGGGGCCGTTCGTCACCAATATCGGGGATGGCTGGGTGAAGAAAGACCCTGCGGCCAAGGCTTCGTTTGAAAAGACGATTCCGCTGGGCAAGATGGCCGAAACCAGTCAGATCAAGCCGCTCGCATTGCTGCTGGCGTCGGACGCCTCAAGCTATATGACCGGTGCCCATGTGGTGATTGACGGCGGTGTGATCCTCGGAAATTTCCAGTGAAAGCGGCGGTGATGCAGGGGCTGAATATGCCCCTCATCATCGAAACACTTGCGGACCCAACGCCGGGCGCAGGCGAAATCGTCGTCAAAGTCGGGCGCTGCGGGATTTGCGGTTCTGATCTCCACATGACCGAAGACCCGGCTTACGGCAAAGGCGCGGGCGACGTGCTGGGTCATGAGTTTGCAGGCGAGGTTGTCGCGATGGGCAAGGGCACCGAAGGGCTCGCGCTCGGTGATCTGGTCTCCGTGATCCCGCTTCAAAGCTGCGGCAGGTGCGCCTCCTGCACGGCGGGCGACGTCGCTTGGTGCGATCAGTTCGGTCTGCAAGGTGGCGGCTATGCCGAATATGCCGTCACAAAGCCCAACCAGTGCATCAAGCTCCCCAAATCAGCCAGCCTAGGCGACGGTGCGATCATTGAGCCGCTGGCGGTCGCACTTCACGGGGTGAATATGTCGGGGTTGAAAGCGGGCGACAAGATACTCATCCTCGGCGCGGGGCCAATTGGCTTGGCCGTTGCATTCTGGGCCCGGCGGGCCGGCGCGGCAGATGTCGTCATTCAGGATATCAGCGACTTTCAACAAGGACGCGCGCTGAACATGGGGGCGACCGGGTTTGCGGTTGATCCTGCTGACCCGGTTGGCAGCGCAGAACGCGCGCTGGGCGGCAAGGCGGATATCGTATTTGAATGTGTCGGCATCCCCGGTCTGATCGAACAGGCCGTGTCACAGGTCCGCAATCGCGGCACAATCCTGTTGCTCGGCCTGTGCACCCAACCCGATACATTCAACAGCTTTGCCATGCTGTCCAAAGAGGTGCGTCTGATCACCTCGGCCTTCTTTACGCGTGGGGAATATGAGGCGGCGCTCGATGCGCTTGATGCCGGAGCGGCTGAGCCCCGCATGCTCGTTACCGACACAATCTCGCTTGCCGACACCCCGGCCCGGTTCGAGGCGCTACGCACCCGAACACACGATTGCAAAGTGCTGATCGCGCCCTGAAGCGCAAAAAAGGGCTTGACATATGTTCCAATAAGGTTATATTCGGAATATATAACGATCCATACTTTTCGAAAGGTCCGAATGTGTTGAAATGGATGATTGCGCTGCTAACGAGCTTGTTGATGACTATCCCTACACCCGCTCTAGCCGCCACATATGTCCTTGTTCACGGGGCCTGGGGCGGTGGATTCACCTATGATGACACGGCAAAGGTGCTGCGGGGTGCCGGGCATAAGGTCTATGTCGTCGCGCTTACGGGGCTTGGTTCGCGTGTAAAAGAGGCTTCTCCTGCGATCACGCTCACGACGCATGTGAATGACGTGCTGGCCGTGATCGACAAGAATAAGCTCGATCAATTCATCCTCGTCGGCCATAGCTACGGTGGAATGATCATCACGCAGGTCGCATCCAAGCGCGCCGCGAAGATCAAAAGCATCGTCTATATTGACGCCTTTCTGCCGCAGGATGGCGAGGCTTTGTGGGACATCGCGACCGATTGGGAGCGCAAGCACTATATCGACGCCCAGCGCGATAATCCGGGGCTCGTCGCGCCCTTCCCCGGTGCGCCGAAGATACTGACGCGCCACCCATTGCTGACCTTGCTGGAGCCGGTGCATCTGACTGGCGCGGAAAAGTTGATCAAATACCACACTTATATTTATGCCACCCACGGTGCACCCGCGACGTTTAAAAAATTCTATGACCGCACGGCTGCGGACGCCGCTTGGCGGACCCACGCGCTCGATAGCGGGCATGGTGTGATGTACGATGCGCCGAAGGCGCTTCTGGCGATCCTGCTTGCAGAAGCAACTGATCACGGCAGTTGAACGCAATGGCCAGTGTTGCGGACAGCCACCCGAGCTGTCTGTTTCAGACGCGATGATTTGGAACCGATTCAGACGAAATCGAGACTATTCAACGATGCGAAATCCCCACGGCTCGATTGCTGCCGACAGCCCACGCGCATGTTTCAACACGGGAGACAAGTTGACGTAGATCAGCACCTTGTCGCGACCCTTTTCGCGCCGAAAGGCAAACACCTGGTTGTCGCCAGTATCAATCATGGCAATCGTTCCGCCAGTGTTGCCATTGGCCAGCGCCGGGTGGTTTGCCTTCAGGCGCAGCAGCCTTTGGTAGAGTGCGGCATTGGCGATCTGGTTCCAGTTGATCGCGTCCTTCTCAAAGAAGGCGATTTTCTTGTCCAGCCCTGACTCTTGACCGCCCAGGATGAGCGGCATGCCGGGGAGCGTCGCGGCGAGCACCGCAAACGCCGCAAATTTCTTGCCATAAAGTTCGGTGTCACTCCACCGCCAGCTGTTGACATCATGGTTGCTCGTAAAAGCCATGCGGTAGGCGTCTTTTGGAAAACCGTCCTGACCGTGCTGCACCCACGCCGTCAGCGCGCGGGCATCAGCCTTTCCCTGCGCAATATCGGCGAACGTATCGAATAGTTTCCAGTCATAAGTCATATCGAAGGCGGCGTGGATCGCGGGGTCATTTGACTCGGCAAGCATGAACATTGGCTTCACCGCATCGAGCTCTGCGCGGGCACGGATCCAGAATGGCGTTGGAACAAGGCTCGCAACGTCACAACGGAAACCGTCAATGTCCGCTTCCCTTACCCAATATTTCATCGCGCCGAACATCGCATCCCACAGCGCAGGCTGACGGTAATCAAGGCCAATCACGTCCGTCCAATATTCAATCTCCCGCCCATTATCATATTCGTAGGAGGTCAGTTCGCCTTTGGCGTTTTTCTTATACCAATCGGGGTGGCTGGCGGTCCACACATTGTCCCACGCTGTATGGTTCGCCACCCAATCGAGGATCACCTTCATGCCGAGTGCGTGCGCGTTTTTGACCATGTGGTTGAAATCAGCCTGCGTGCCGAATTCGGGGTTTACAGCCGTATAATCGCGGATCGAATAATAGCTGCCCATCGTCCCCTTGCGGTTCTTCACGCCGATAGGCTGAACTGGCATAATCCAGAGAATTTTGACGCCCATCCGTTGCAGCCGAGGCAGATGTTTCTCGAACGACGTGATCGTTCCTTCCGGCGTAAACTGGCGGATGTTGACCTCATAGATATTGGCGCTGCGCGTCCAAGCAAGATGAGGATGTTGCACCACTTGCGCCTGCGCGGAAAAGGCAAATAGCGCTGCAGCCAGCAAAACGAGAAACCGGATCATGCAGCCATCCTCTCAAGAACTAACTTGTGGTCAGCGAAGTTCAGGCCGCACCGCCGGAGGAAATCCGCAGCCTCTGCCAAGTCGAACTGCTCGATGTCATCTCCTGGTGGCTTGAGTTTAGCGTCGCTCGGGAATGTTCCATAGCCGGCAAGCAAACAGTGCCAAGACAGTGGCGCATAAAAACGACTGATATTCTGTCGCTCGATTTCTTCTACCAGATCGCCACCAGTAAACCAGCAAGTCATGATCGCTTTCAATGAATCGGACAGGTTTTGGTTGGCCGCGTTTGTCCGCCAATAATCGGTGTCGGTCCGCTGGTTCATCCGGTAATGGGCGACGATATAATCCCGCACCCCTTCAAAGCGGGCAGCGATTTCGGCATTGAACCTATCACGATCCTCCGTGCCCCACGCATCGAGAAACTGTTCGATTGTGGTCTGAACGATATGCAGCGCAGTCGCCTCCAATGGCTCAATGAAGCCTTGTGACAGGCCGACCGCGAGCGCGTTGTGCACCCAAGCGCGCGCCACACGACCCACCTTCATCTTGAGATGTCGGGCGGTGGTTGCACTATCGAGCAGATCAAGATGCGTTCGCAGTTCCGTCTCTGCGGCGTCGGCGGAGAGAAAATGTGACGAAAAGACATAGCCATTGCCCGTGCGATTGGTGAGCGGGATATCCCAAGCCCACCCATTGCTCATCGCTGTGGAAGTGGTCTGCGCGTGCGTGCCCGAAGGGTCAGCCGGTGTCGGCATCACGACGGCGCTGTCATTAAACAGAGTGTCCGCAAAGGAGATGAAGGGCTCGCCAAGAGCATCCTGCACAATAACGGAGCGGAAGCCGCTGCAATCAATGAACAGGTCACCGACAATCTGTTCGCCGTCTTCGGCAATCAGATGGCTGACCTCGCCTTGCGCACCTCGTGCCACCGCATTGATCTTGCGCTCGAGATGGACAACCCCCAAGCCCAACGCATGTTCCCGAAGAAACGCTCCCACCAAATGAGCGTCGAAGTGATAGCCATAGCCGATCCGAAACGGGAAGTTTTCTGGTGCGATGGGGGCCAGCCGCCTATCCGCCAGATGGGTTGGCAGGAAGAAACTGTCCGGGTGGGCAAACACGTCTCGGCCCGTTCGCCGCGCGCGCGTATTATAGGTGAAGATCGGCTCGGTGCGATTGTCGAGCGCGGTTGGGAAGGGGTGAAAATAACTTTCAAACCCGGCCCGTTCTGACCAGCCCTCGAAACGAATGCCATTCTTATACGTCGCGTTGCAACGCGGCATCCATTCGCCCTCGGCAATACCCATCGTATCAAAGAATTGCTTGAGCTGGGGGGTCGAACCTTCACCAACACCAATTATGCCTATGTCGGGCGACTCCACCACGGTGATGCGGTTGCCACCCCATTGGTGCGCGATCAAATTGGCCGCCATCCACCCTGCCGTCCCGCCGCCAAGGATGACGATGCGTTCAGGCGGGGCTTTGGGTGTCATTTTGAGGGCGTCAAGCGGATCGCCACACCGCCGCCCGCGCCGAAGTGGAGCGGAAGACTGTCACCCCGTTTCAAGCTCTTTGTTTCGATGATGATATGATGGCGCGTATCGCTGAGGTAAGTCGCATCGGGCGCATCGCGGTAGATCGTCGCAGTGTAGCTCTTGCCTGCATCAAGGAATGAAAGATCAGCCGCCAAGTCGCGCGGCGTCGCATCATTGACCCCGCCGATATACCAGTCCGCGCTATTTCGGTCTTTGCGCGCGAAGACAGCATAATCACCCACCTCACCCGCGATCAGATGGCTCTCCGACCAATCGGCAGGCACCTGACCGATGAAGTCCAGCTCGCGCGGATATTTGGCGAGCTTCTCGATGAAGTCCGCCGCCATCTGGATGGGAGAATAGAGCGCCACATAAAGCCCTAATTGTTTTGCAAGCGTCGAGGCCAGCGGCACACCGTCATGTCCTTCAAGGGAGAGCACGCCCGGCGTGAAATCCATTGGGCCTGCCAGCATCCGAGTGTAAATCAGCGTTGGCTCATGATCCGGGCCGTTCGCGAATTGACCCCAGGCGTTATACTCCATGCCCCGCGCGCCCTCCCGCGCCACCGAATTGGGGTAGGTCCGCCTGAGGCCGGTATCTTTGACCGGCTCATGCGGGTTGACCGCAACATGATATTTGGCTGCGATCTGGAGGACGTTTAGCTGGTGCTGAACCTGTCGCTGGCCATCGTGAAACTCCATTCGGGTTTCGCCCGGTCTTTCTCCCGGCGCAATAATCCCCCCTGCGTCGGCGACATAGCCTGTCTTGACGACATTGACGCCCAGGCTGGAATAGAGCTTCATCGCATCGTCGAGCTGCGCCTCATAATTGGCGATGTTGCCGCCGGTTTCATGATGTCCGATCAGGCGGACGCCCTTCTTGCGGGCATGATCGGTGACTGCTTTCAGATCGAAGTCGGCAACCGATTGGGTGAAGCTGAATTCATCGCCGTGGCCAAACCATTCCCCATTCCAACCCTTGTTCCAGCCTTCAACCAACACGCCGCCGAAGCCGTGCGCCGCCGCAAAGTCGATATATTCTTTGGTGCGTGCCGTCGTCGCGCCGTGGTTCGGGCCTTCGGCCCAGCTCCATTTGCCACTGATCATGCCCCACCAGATGCCGACATATTTGGTGGGCTTGAACCAGCTAACATCGCCAATTTTGTTGGGTTCGTTGAGGTTCAACTCAAGATCATTCTCGACAATCGCTGCTGGCCTGTCTCCAATCCGGATCGTCCGCCACGGTGTGGCGAAAGGGGTGCTGCGGATGACAGCCGGGCCGCGAGATGAAGGTGCCAAAGTGGTGCGAAACAGCCGCCCTTCTGCTCGTTTGAGATAGTAACCCGAATAATCAACCAGTGCCGCCTCGTGAAAAGAAAGGTAGGTGCCGTCATCAAGCTTCATTGTGATCGGCGTTTGCGCAGTGGAGACGGCGTCAATCGGGGTCTTCTGATAAATTTGCTCCTCACGGTTCCATTCTAGGCCGGTGACCCACCAAGCCGTGCCCGCAGCGGCGACTGAAAATTCGGTGAGCTCGTCCGCGATCTTCATCACCTTCAAATTTGGCTGGTCGGGGATTTCATAGCGAAAGCCGACGCCACTATCGAAAATGCGGAATTGCACGGCATATTCGCGCTGGAGATGGGCACCCTGCTTGAAGCGGGCGGTGAGCTGGTTGTAATGATTACGGACAAAGCGACGTTCGCCCCAGGGCTGCTCCCAGCGATCATCGCCGCTGCCATTGCTCTGCGATACGAATGAAAAACCGCGGACCATGTTGGTGCTATCAGAGAGGATGAAGCCGAGCTTGGACGGGGCGATCAACGGTTTGCCATTGCGGGTCACGGTGTAGGTCACCCGTCCGTCATTATCGAGTTCCAGCGCCACCTGAATTGCCCCATTCGGAGAGGATGCCGTCGCAACAGGGGCTGCAGCGGCAGGTGTCGTTGCAAGAAAAAACAACAGCAGCGCCGCGACAAAGTACAACTTCATCATTTGCCTCATCCTCTTCATGCGACACGTTCCATCACCGCAGCAGCAAAGGGCCCGAGCAGGCCATGAGCAGCGTCACCCGTGGTTTCCAAAGCGCGCCAGCGGTCGGGTTGTGGCGGTTGCCAGTGAATGGTCGTTTCTCCAAAGTTGAACGCGCAAAGAAGATGATCGCTCTCAAATATCCGTTCAAACACCAAGAGCGAATCGCCGGCCTCGACGATGTTCAACGAACCACAAAGCAGCGCAACTTGGGCTTGGCGGAACGCGATCAGACGCCGCGTGTGCGCCAGCATTGAATGTGCGTCAGTTTCCTGAATATCAATGGCGCGTGCGGCATGATCCACTCCGAAGGGCAGCCACGGCACCGCGCCGCTGAACCCGCAGTGCGGTGCATCCTGCTGCCACGGCATCGGGGTGCGCGCGCCGTCTCGGCTTTGGCCCAGCGGCCAGTTTGCAATTGCCTCCGGATCTTGCAGCAGTTCAAACGGGATATCGACCTGCGTGAGACCGAGTTCCTCGCCTTGCCAGAGGATGATATTCCCCCGCAGACAGGCGAACAGCATCATCACCATCCGCGCAAAGGCATCGACATGACCGGCAGGTGCCCAGCGGCTGATCCAGCGCGGCGCATCATGATTGGAAAACGCCCAGCTTGGCCAGCCAAGGCCGGGTTGATCGGGCCAATGCTCTAGCGCCTCACGCACGAGCGTGGGGGTCAATTCGTCGGCATGAAGGAAATTAAAGCCATAAGCGGAATTGAAGTGCGTGTCCCCCGCCGTGAAGGCCTTCATTTCCTTGGCATCAACTTCTCCGCCAACTTCGGCCAAGGTGAAGCGGCCCTCGTACCGATCTGTTAACGCGCGAATGCGCTCAATGAAATGCGGGATTTCGGGCTGAGACTGATTGTGGATATGTTGCTGGAAATCAAAAGACCGCGTCCGCACCTTGTTGCTGGGCGGCGCGGGTGGATTATCGGTGAGCGCGGGGTTGTGCATCGCGAAGTTGATCGCATCCAACCGGAAACCGTCAACGCCCCGGTCCAGCCAAAATTTCGCCGCCTCCAGCAACGCGTCCTGCACGTCCGGGTTGTGAACGTTGAGCTGTGGCTGCTCCTTCAGGAAATTATGCATGTAAAACTGGCCGCGCCTTGCGTCCCATGTCCAAGCGGGGCCGCCGAACACTGACTGCCAGTTGTTCGGCGGCGCTCCATCTGACTTGGCGTCTGCCCAAACGTACCAGTCAGCCTTACCGTTGGCGCGACCCGAACGGCTATCTTTAAACCAATCATGCAAATCCGAAGTGTGGGCATAAACCTGATCAATTAGGACTTTGAGGCCCAGCCCATGGGCTTTTGCCACAAGCCCATCAAAATCAGCGAGCGTGCCAAAGATCGGATCGACATCGCAGTAGTCCGCAACGTCATAGCCAAAGTCCTTCATCGGCGAGGTGAAAAATGGGGAGAGCCATACCGCGTCCACACCCAGCGAGGCGACATGTTCGAGCCGCGCCGTGATGCCGGGAAGATCGCCAATGCCATCCCCATTGGAATCGGCAAAGCTCCGCGGGTAAATCTGATAGATCGTCGCGCCGCGCCACCAGGCGCGCTCAGTCTCGGTTCGTACGGCAGGTTGAGTGTTGGTCGTCATTATTTTGAGGCACCTGCGCAAATCATGAAATCAAGGGGGGGAAGCGAAATGGCCAGACTGCCGGGCACGCGCGGGGCGCTGGGGCAGTTTCCAAAAAGAGAAGTGACGCGGCGCGCCGAGCCACCAATTTCGACGTTGGCGGTAAGCGGCGCGTTCGCCGTGTTGAAAATCAGCACATATTCGCGGCCATCCTGAGGATCAATCCGCGACACCGCAAATAGACCAGGTTTGTCGCTATAGTTGCGGACGATCTGCTGGCCGCGCCGCAATGCCAGGTGATCCCGCCGGAGCGCCGCCATCTGGGCGAAGAATATGTAGAGCGGATGGCCCGGATTGAAGTTGGCTTGCGCCGTTGTAGATGTCGTGCCGATCAGCTTGTTGTCGTTGTAAACCGCCGTCTTGGACGCGAACATATCCTCACGTGCGTCCTGATCCCAACCATCCCCGGCAAAGCCTTGCTCGTCCCCGGAATAGAGTATCGGAACGCCGCGCAGGGTAAACATCATGGCGTGGGCAAGGCGCACGCGCTTGAACACGTCATCGTCACTCGCGTTCGGAAAAGCCTTGCGCACGAACCAGCCGATGCGGCCATTATCATGATTGCTGACCCAGGTTGGCAGTTGCATCGCGGCGGCCGCACCGCCCTTGTACAGCGGATCACCGGCGAAAAGATCGTTCAGATGATCGGTGCCACTTGGCCCCGCGACCGTATCCACCACCGCCTGATGGAACGCAAAATCGAGCACCGAGGGGAACCCCGCGATCCACGTGTGCACCGCCAGCTTGCCGGGCTCGAG
>JBJOLA010000367.1:0-2573 GCA_046045815.1 Pseudomonadota bacterium | reverse complement strand
CGCGCACGCGAATAAATGTCCTTGTTGCGCTCGAACGCGATGGTTTTGATGCCATTGGCACCAAGAATGTTGGCCGCAGAAACGCCGCTCGGACCATAGCCGATGATCGCAATATCAGCGTCAAAATGCGGGGCGCTCATTGAACAGCTCCTGCTTTAACCATGTCGAGCGCGACATCTACGATCATGTCTTCCTGTCCTCCGACCATTTTACGCTTGCCCAATTCAACCAGAATTGCGCGGGTTTCGAGACCGTGGTCGTCAGCAGCTTTTTCAGCGTGGCGTAGGAAACTTGAATAGACGCCGGCATAGCCCAGCGTTAGCGTCTCACGATCCACGCGCACCGGGCGGTCCTGAAGCGGGCGCACTAACTCTTCTGCTGCGTCCATCAGCGCGTAGAGGTCGCAGCCATGGTTCCAGCCCATTCGGTCAGCCGCTGCAATAAGCACTTCAAGCGGTGCGTTGCCAGCACCAGCCCCCATCCCGGCAAGAGACGCATCGACGCGGACAATGCCGTTCTGCACAGCCACGATTGAGTTCGCGACGCCAAGCGACAAATTGTGGTGCGCGTGAACGCCGCGCTGGGTCTCAGGTTTCAAAACACGGTCATACGCCTGACAGCGCGCGGCATAATCATCCATGTTCATCGTGCCACCTGAGTCTGTGACGTAGACACAGTGAGCGCCGTAACTTTCCATCAGCTTGGCTTGTTGAGCGAGCGGCACTGGCTCAGACATGTGGCTCATCATCAGGAAGCCCGAAACGTCCATTCCCAAACCGCGCGCCGCCTCGATATGTTGTTTGGACACATCGGCCTCGGTGCAATGCGTCGCAATCCGTACCGAACGGACGCCCATTTCATAGGCGTGTTTCAAGTCATGGATCGTGCCGATGCCGGGCAGCAGAAGTGTGGTGAGCACCGAATGCTCAAGCACTTCAGCAACCGCACCGATCCAGTCCCAATCGGTATGCGCGCCAAAGCCGTAGTTGAACGACGAACCCTGCAAGCCGTCGCCGTGCGCGACTTCGATGGCATCGACCTTGGCCTTATCGAGCGCGCGAGCGATGGCACGGACATGATCGAGGCCGTATTGATGGCGGATCGCGTGCATCCCGTCGCGCAGAGTGACGTCCTGAATGTAAAGTTTTTGAATCGTCGGATCAAAACTCATGCAAATTCCCTCCGAACAACCGTCTGACGTTGCGTTCCAAGCCCCGTGATGCTCAGATCAACCTGATCGCCAACGGCAAGGAAGACAGGGTCAGGCTTTTTGCCCATGCCAACACCGGCAGGCGTGCCCGTGGCGATAATATCGCCGGGTTCAAGCGTCATGTACTGGCTGACACAGGCGATGATTGCGGGAACATCAAAGATAAAATTGCGGGTATTGCCGCTCTGCATTTGCACGCCGTTGACGTGGAGCTTGAGATCTAGCGCGTGAACATTGGCAAGCTCATCCGCCGTCACCAGCCAAGGGCCAACGGGGCCAAAACTATCATAGCTTTTACCTTTGTCCCAAGATCCACCCCGTTCAAGCTGATAGGCTCGTTCGGAAACATCGTGGACGATCAGATAGCCCGCCACATGGTCGAGCGCAGTGGCGGACACAACATGACTAGCCCGCACACCGATGACGATGCCAAGCTCAACTTCCCAATCGAGTTTTTCGGCACCCGGTGGTTGGATGACATCATCATTCGCACCGCAAAGTGATGAGATTGCCTTCTGGAAAATGATCGGCTCGGCCGGGATCGCCATATCGGCTTCTGCCGCATGGTCGCGGTAATTGAGGCCGATGGCGATGAACTTGCGGACACCGTCAATGGGCACGCCGAAACGAACATCGCCCGAAACAAGTGGCAAGCTCTCGGGATCAATCCTACGCAATTTGTTGAGACCAGCAGGAGAAATAGCGTCAGCGTCTATGTCGATCACGACACCAACAAGCGAGCGAATCGCGCCCTTGCTATCGATCAGCCCCGGTTGTTCTGCTCCCGCATCTCCGTAACGAACAAGCTTCATGCGCTCATCCTCGCGGCAATGCGTTCAGCGGTTTTGAGCGCGGCGCTCGTCATGATGTCGAGATTTCCAGCGTAGGCGGGCAAATAATGTGCCGCGCCTTCAACTTCGATGAAAATGGTCACTTTGAGGCCTGTAAAGCTTTCACCCGTCTCAGGGATATGAAGCGGCTGATTGCCGCCGATCCGTTCAAACTGCACATCTTGTTTCAGGCGATAACCCGGGACATAGCTCTGCACTTTGGCCAGCATATCAGCGACACTCGCGCGGATAGCGTCTTGGTCTGCGTCATCTGTCAGGCAATAAACCGTGTCACGCATGATCAGCGGCGGTTCGGCTGGATTGAGGATGATGATCGCCTTGCCGCGCCGTGCGCCGCCGACTTTCATGATCGCTTCGCTGGTGGTCTCGGTAAACTCGTCGATATTGGCGCGCGTTCCAGGGCCAGCACTTTTGGATGCGATGGAGGCGACAATCTCGCCGTAATGCACAGGCGTTACGCGGTTGACGGCATAGACCATCGGGATCGTCGCCTGCCCGCCGCACGTCACCAT
>JBJOLA010000357.1:0-5911 GCA_046045815.1 Pseudomonadota bacterium | reverse complement strand
AATGGGCGTGCGGCTATCGGTTTCTCCATTGGCGGCATAACTGCGGCGCTGGAAGCAGAGTGACAGCGTGTTAACGTGGGGATAAATGTGGGAGCACTCTTCAAGACCCAAAAAATATCCCACCTTATCAATGTATTATGGAGATAGTTCGACGGACTATCTCTCCGCCAAATATGTAAGTTCCCTGTTTCCCCGGTTGCGCTCTGGCTCGTGTCTGCGTAATTGCCGGGCTTATGAGTATCTTCAAGAATATCTTCACCTGGTGGGAAGGCGCTGGTTTTGGCACCACGTTGATGACGGCATTGCGCGGCAAACGGGTAGGTACCGACGGCCTAGGCAATGTTTATTATGAGGGCGAGAAGACCCCGCAGGGTTATCATCGCCGCTGGGTGATCTACAAGGGTTCTAACGACGCCAGCCGGGTGCCGCCGGAATGGCATGGTTGGCTGCACAATAGTTTTGATGAATTGCCCGACGCCGCATTGCCCCCGCCGCGCGCTTGGGAAGCGCCTGCTACTGCAAATCTGACGGGAACTAGAGCCGCTTACAAGCCCGCCGGTGCATTGGAGATCGGCGGCACGCGTGCCGCGGCTTCGGGTGATTATCAAGCCTGGAGCCCTGAAAACGTATGAAGCGTAAGCTGATCTGGAGCGCGGTTGGCACCGTGGCTGCGGTGGCCGCTTGGCAGGCAGCACCGGCAATCCAGAATGCGGTTTTGCCGCCAAAGCCGGTGCCCGTCGCCGTTACGCCTGCTGCCGCCAAGCTTGCCAATTCGGAGTCTGAAAAGCCCAAATCGACTATCAATGCGGGCAAGCTGACCCCGATGGCCGAACGGGTTGCGACGATTGGCTTGCTCAACAAACGCAACGGCCTGTGGCGCGATCTGACGATGAAGCCGGGCCAGGCTGTGCATATCGGTGATGTGGTGATTCGCCTGAAGGCGTGCGAAACAACCGCGCCGACTGAGCCAGAACAATTGACGGGTGCCTTCGTTCAGGTGATCGTCCACGGTGCTGATACGAAATGGCGCAAAGTTTTTTCAGGCTGGCTCTACAAAGAATCACCGTCGCTCAACGTGGTTGAACACCCCGTCTACGATGTTTGGACCAAAGCCTGCGCGATGAAATATCCCGATGTTGGGCCCGATACCACGATTGTGCACGGCGGCGATGACGCTGCTGCTGCATATGACGAATCGAGTACTGAATAGTCTCCGCTGATCGGCAGCGCGGCATTCAACTGCGCGAGATAGTCCGCTTTGCCAATCTCAATCGCTCCCATAGTCGCGAGGTGGGGCGTGATGAATTGACAGTCGAGCAACTGGTAACCACCAACCCGCAACCGCGCGATCAGATGGGCCAGCGCCACCTTTGATGCGTTGGTCGCCCGGCTGAACATCGATTCGCCGAAGAAAGCGCCGCCGAGTGATATGCCATAGAGCCCGCCGACAAGCTGACCGCCCTCCCAAGTCTCAATGCTATGCGCATGGCCTGCTGCGTGAAGCTGGCCGACAGCCACCTCGATCTGGCTATTGATCCAGGTGACGGGGCGATCCTCGGCAGCTTCTGCACAGAGTTTCACCACATCGGCGAATGCGGCATCGGCGGTCGTTTCAAACCGGCCTGATTTCAACACTTTTGCCATTGATTTGGATAATAGAAAGCCGTCGAGGGGCAATACGCCGCGTCGATCCGGTTCCACCCAATAGACCTCAGCAGCTTCGCGGGTATCCGCCATCGGGAACACACCCGCAGCATAAGCTTTGAGTAACATCGAGGGATCAAGCGGGGCAGACATAGTGCGATATTCTACACCGGCTTTCGCGATTTCCCAAGAGCGGCTAGAGCGTTCGGATGAGCGACGGGCTGGACTGTGACATTGCGATATTGGGCGGCGGATTGGCAGGGTGTCTGATTGCCATCGCGCTCGCAGACAAACGACCGGAGCTTGATGTGCGCCTGATCGAGGCGGGAGGGGTACTCGGCGGCAATCATATCTGGTCATTCTTCGATAGTGATGTTGCAGCCGCGGATCGCTGGCTGATCGAACCGCTGATCTGTCATAGCTGGCAGGGCTATGATGTTGCTTTTCCTGCGCACCGGCGGACGCTGGCGACGGCGTACAACTCAATCGAATCTGAACGGCTGGACGCGGTGGTGAGGACAAAGCTCAAACCGGAGAATATCATTGCGGCAGAAGTGATATCTTGCGAGGCCAGCGGCGCCAAACATGCACGCCATCTATGGCACTACGACGTAGCATTGGCAGGCGGACGCCACTTCAAAGCCAAGCAAGTGATCGACGCGCGTGGGCCGGGGGACCTCTCAACCTTGGAGCTTGGCTGGCAGAAATTCGTCGGGATTTCGGTAACGGTTGCAGGGGGTCACGGCCTGACCAGACCCGTCGTGATGGATGCAACGGTTGATCAAATTGACGGATATAGGTTTGTTTATTGCCTGCCATTCGACGCGGATACCGTCTTCATAGAGGATACTTATTACAGCGACACGCCTGACCTTAATGTGCCATTGATCCGGGAACGCATCATTGCTTATGCCGCCGCGCGCGGCTGGAAAACCAATGGCGGCGGTCGCGAAGAGACCGGCGTGCTTCCGGTGGTTATTGGTGGTGATTTTGAGGCTTATTGGGCGTCCACCGGTGTCGATATCGCCAAGGCGGGCCTGCGAGCTGGGCTGTTCCATGCGACCACCGGTTATTCACTGCCCGACGCAGTGCGTCTCGCGGCGGCGATGCCGGCGCGGGTTGACGCGCAGGGGATATTTTTCGCCAAACGTTCCCACTGCGATGCCGCCAACTTTTGGGCAAAGCGCGGATTTTACCGGATGCTCGACACGATGTTGTTCCGGGCGGCGGCACCAAACCAGCGCTACAAAGTGCTCGAACGTTTTTACCGGCTATCGCCAAAACTGATCGGCAGATTTTATGCGGGACAATCAACCCTCGCAGACAAGATTAGGGTCTTGAGTGGAAGGCCGCCTGTGCCTATTGGCCGCGCAGTCCGCGCGCTATTGGGCAAGCGGTCACAAGGGCGCATCCTTTGAAAAAATCTATCGTAATCGGCGCGGGCTTTGGCGGCCTCGCGCTCGCGATCCGCTTGCAATCGGCCGGAATTGACACCATCATTGTTGAAGGTCGGGATAAGCCGGGCGGGCGTGCCTACCACTGGGAAAAAGACGGCTTCACCTTTGACGCTGGGCCAACCGTCATCACCGATCCGCCGTGCCTTCAGGAACTGTGGGCGCTTTCAGGCCGCGATATGGCGGGCGATATCGAACTGATGCCGGTCACGCCCTTTTATCGGCTCAATTGGCCCGATGGCACCAATTTTGATTATTCGAACGATAATATCTCACTCAAATCTGAGATTGCCAAACTCAATCCCCAAGATGTGGCGGGATATGATCGCTTTCTCGAATATTCCGAAGGTGTTTACCGCGAAGGCTATCTGAAGCTCGGCTCAGCGGCGTTTCTCGATTTTTCGTCGATGATCAAGGCCGCGCCTGCGCTCATGAAATATCAAGCGTGGCGGTCGGTTTATTCCATCGTCTCTAAATATGTGAAGAATGAAAAGCTGCGTGAGGCGCTATCGTTCCACACCCTGCTCGTCGGCGGCAACCCGATGAACACCAGCGCGATTTACGCACTCATCCACACGATTGAAAAGCAAGGCGGTGTGTGGTTTGCCAAGGGCGGCACCAATCAACTGGTGGCGGCAATGGTCAAGCATTTTGAGCGGCTGGGCGGGGAGCTTCGGCTGGGCGATCCCGTGGATGAGATACTGACGCTGGGAGACCGGGTAACCGGCGTTCGCACCAAAAGCGGCTGGAGCGGGGAAGCCGACGCCGTGGCGAGCAACGCGGACATCATGCACAGCTACAAGGATTTGCTGAGCACCAACCGGCGCGGCCCGCGCGTTGCCGCATCGCTCGCGCGCAAAAGTTTCTCGCCCAGCCTGTTCGTCCTTCACTTCGGGATCAAGGGCACATGGCCGGGCATTCCGCACCATATGATCCTGTTCGGCCCCCGGTATAAGGGGCTGCTCGATGATATTTATTCGCACGGCGTGTTGCCCAAGGATTTCTCGCTCTATCTGCATCATCCCACCGTCACCGATCCGGGATTGGCACCGGAGGGTTGCTCCACATTCTACGTCCTCGCGCCGGTGGCGCATCTGGGCAAGGCACCGCTTGATTGGGACGGCGAGGTTGGGGAGTTACTCAAGGAACGGATTCTCGATGAGATTGAGAAGCGCTTGATCCCCGACATCCGGTCGCGTTTGATGACCTGCTTCCACTATGCGCCGACTGATTTTGGGCGCGATCTGAACGCGCATCTGGGCAGTGCCTTCAGCCTGGAACCGGTGCTTTGGCAGTCCGCCTGGTTCCGCACCCACAACCGCGATGATGCGATCAAGAATCTCTACTTCGTTGGCGCGGGCACCCATCCCGGCGCAGGCATCCCCGGCGTTGTCGGCAGCGCGAAGGCAACGGCGAAGCTGATGCTGGAAGATCTGCGCTAACGGTCAGACAAGCTCGAGCTTCAGACGCTTGCCCAGAGCTGCGGCAACGCGCTTCAGCGTCTCGATCGTTACATTCTGATTGTGCTGATCGAGTACACGATCAATCTGTGCGCGGCTCGTTCCGAGCTGCTTTGCGAGCACCGCCTTGGTGATCTTTTGCTCGATGCGCGCTTGATCTAGCTGATAGGCAATATACATCTTCTCAGCGGCGAAATTTACCTCCTCACGCAGACCCTCGTCATCAAGATATTGATCAAAACTACGGGTGTCGATCTGCGTATATTCGGTTCCGGATCGCGAAATTGGCATTTGAAATTCTCATCGATTTACGATTTCCCCGAATACCGGTTGCAACTTTCCAGTCTTATCTCGCTCCATCTCAACAACAGCATTTAGCCCGTAGCCAATATGGACGCGGAACTTATACTCACCATCGGCAATTCGCTCTGCTTGAATCATCGCCGGTCCGTAAGAACGGACCGTTTCAATCGCCGCTAAAACGACACCGAATGAGGTTTGGTTTCGTGCCTTCAAATAAACAAGGAAATCTGTGATATACATCGGACCAATCGGCCCAATCCGTGAATCAGGTAAATTGTCTCCTGACATATGTGACGCTTTCTTTATTGACTTGTCGCTTCTTTACAAAATAGATCATCGGCGCGCTCCGTAGTAAGGGAAAAATGATAGTATCATAAAAGATACAGATTTCAACCCCGAATTCGCTTGCGGATTGGATGCGGCCTAGGCATTCACCAACCCAATGAAACGCATCGCTGTCTATTGTGGTTCTGCAACGCCCGCTGACCCTGTGTATCTTGAAACCGCGCGGGTCGTTGGTCGTACGCTGGCGGAAAGGGGCATAGCTCTCGTTTACGGCGGCGGACGTCTGGGCCTTATGGGGGCGCTTGCCGATGCGGCGCTGAGCGCGGGCGGCGAGGTGATTGGTGTGATCCCCGAGGCGCTGCAATCTGCCGAGGTCACCCATAATGGCTGTACAGAGGTTCATGTCGTCCCCGGGATGCATGAACGCAAAAGAATGTTCACGGACCTCTCCGACGGCTTTATCACCCTCCCCGGCGGCGTTGGGACGATGGATGAATTGTGGGAAGCGGTCAGCTGGGCTCAACTCGGCTATCACCAGAAGCCGGTGGGACTTTTGAATGCCCACGGCTTCTTCGATCATCTGATCGCATTCAACGCGCATATGGCGAACGTGGGCTTCATCCGGGAACAGCACCGGGGGATACTCATCGTTGATGATGTTCTGGACCGGCTCCTCGATAAAATGGCAAATTATGCGCCACATCAAACGATCTTCGCGATGAAGGCAGAGGAACTCTGACCGTGGACCGCGCCGCACTTGTCGAC
>JBJOLA010000341.1:0-2739 GCA_046045815.1 Pseudomonadota bacterium | reverse complement strand
TTTGTCGGGCCGCGCGCAAGGTTCTGCGCAATGGATTCGGCGCGTGCCATCAAATCGGCGACGGGCACCACCTCATCCACCAGCCCAACCGCGAGCGCCGCATTCGCATCCAGCGTTTCATTCATCAGCAGGAATTTCCGCGTTCGTGCGATGCCCATCCGCCGCGTGTACATGATCGAGCTACCGGTATCATTGCTGAAACCGATCCCCGCAAACGCCGCGACGAACTTTGCATTGTCCGCCGCAATCACGATGTCACTCCCCGCCACGAAGGCCGCCATCCCGCCTGCGCAAACCGAATGGACCGCAGCGACAACCGGTGCGTCCATCCGCTGGAACCGCGAAATCGCACCGTGGATGCCGGAGGTCCACCGCTTGATATTGGCCGGCAGATTATCGAGGTCATTGATGAAGGAACCAATGTCGCCGCCAAAGCTGAACACTTTGCCTTCAGCCGCAATCAGCACGCAGCGCACGGCGGGGTTTTCGGAAATCTGGACCGCGGCCTCGCTCAGTTCCGCACACGATGTCGCGTCAATCGGATTGCCCCGCGCCGAATCTATGAAGGTCAGGCGCGCAATGCCATCCTCAACCTCCAACCTTAGTGATGTGAAACTCATCTTTCTCTCCGCCTTCAAATCTTAAAGAAATCACGGTGCTTGTTCAGATATCCGCGATCCAGGCCCTGTTGCAGTGTGCCGTAGCCCGTCATCCCGCCATGATCCCAGCGCATCATGCTTTGGGCGTAGAGCGCGTTCGGGCAGGGTGCCCAAGGCGACGTGCTGATCGCTTCGCCGGTGAAGCGGAAGACTTTGCCGCGCGCGTCGGTGATCAACACATTGGCGCTGGTCACGACGACGCCGCGCATCGTGAAATCGCCTTCGAGCGCCGTCACACCATGGACTTCTCCATTGTCGAGGGTGTAGCCGGTGATGGCCGCACCAAATTTCATGCCGTTCACGGGGTCAGTCGGGCAGAGAATGTGAAACGTCAGCCCCTCTCCGAAGGAACCGTGGAACCAAGCGACGGTGCTCGTTCCGCGTTCCTTGCGCACGCCCCAGCTGCGATCCCCGGTATCGACATAATCGACCGCATGATCGACACCCCGAATGCGCGCGGTGCCTTTGATCCGGCCTGTCACTTCGTAATGACCATTAAAACTCGCGTCCCAGCCGCCACCTTGCCGCGCCGCGGCGAGTGGATCAATCGCGGCGTCGTTCATGTCATAAGGATGCATGAGCGCATCAAACGTCAGATCAATGCGTGTGTCGTCATAGCCTTGATAGCGCAGTTCGTAGCGCTTGAGTGGCTCAACCACTTTGAAGCTATACCCATTCGGCAGGCTGAAATCGAGCAGCGACTCAGGGCAAGGCAGATGCTGCTGATTGTCGACATAAAGCGCCTGATCCCAGCTATCGGTAAGCCGGTCCTGCACCGAGACATCACACATGATCACGCCGATGTTGGGCCGTGAAACGAGATAAAATCCCCCGTAGATGGCCTTGCCTGGCACAGCGAAAGGAAACCAGAGCGTCTCGGTCCATTGCGGATCAACACTGCGGCCCCGGTGAAATTCAGCGTCTTCGGCGGTGATCATCGAAACTCTCCTGTCCACTCAATCGGCGGGTTGGTAAACAGGTTTACGGAGAGTCGGCGCGCGTGGCAAGCTAAAGCAGCAGCGTTGCTGCTCCGAGGAGGGGACCTGCTTCGGCGAGGCGCGTGTCCCTGGTGACTAATGTCAGACCATAATGCGATGCGATGGCAAGATGCAAAGCATCACCCGCACGTAGACCGAGTGCGACTTGATCACAAAATCGCGCAGCACTCTCGAAATGTGAATCGAGCAGTGCTTTGTTTTCAAGATTTTGGTCGCAGAGAAGCGCGAAGGCACCCCTGGCCGCCGACCGCATCTCAGTCGTCAAGTCACCCCGTCGCTCCTTGATTGAAAGCGCGCTCGCAACCTCGGTTATAACCCAGGGACTGATGAAGAGGGTACCATCCACATAACCACTAAGCCAGTCGCTTACTTTGTCCTTGTCTGGCTCGTTCGTCAGAAACGTGACAACGAGCGAAGCGTCCAAATAATACATCAATATCCAGCGTCACGCATTTCGCGGATAATGTCTACCGCGCGTGTCTTTTGCAAAGGCTGCTTCGCGACAAGTGCATCAATTTCAGCAAAATCGATTCTGGATTTTGGCTGTGTATGTGGCACAATTTTTGCGGCAGGCTTACCACGTCGCAAAACCTCGACTGTTTCTCCGGCTTCCACCCGCTCGATAAGTTCACTAAAATGCGCTTTTGCTTCAGCGATGTTGTATCCGTCCATGGCGATTTTCCTGACCAACTTTATGACCATGTAGCGGAGTTTGCAAGAATTTACAACGCCTAAAGTCCCCGCCCGACCAGCTCCTTCATAATCTCACTCGTGCCGCCGTAGATCCGCCGCACCCGCGCATCACGCCAAATTCGCGCTATCGGATACTCGTTCATATAGCCCGCACCGCCATGCAGTTGCAGTGCGGCGTCGCAGATCATCCACTGGGTTTCGGTGTGCCACAGCTTTGCCGCCGCCGCCTCACTTGCGGTCAATTCACGCTTCACATGGCGCGCAATCGCCCAATCGAGATGCGCCCAGCCGACTTGCAGGCGGCTCGCCATATCCGCGAGGGTGAACCGCGTGTTCTGGAAATCGAACACCGGCTTGCCGAACGCCTTGCGCTCTTTCACGAACTTGAT
>JBJOLA010000319.1:0-6278 GCA_046045815.1 Pseudomonadota bacterium | reverse complement strand
GCGAACGCTCTTGACCTGAACGCTCATGGTGACGATTTCGCCGGTATATTCTTCGCCGGACTTTTTGAAGGTGCCGATATTAGCCATTTCATTTCTCCATTTGGTTGGATCGGAGCCGCTTTATTGCTGCCTCGATGGCGGTTTGACGCAGGGGCGATTGGTGATGCATCCTTCAGGACCGAAGCTTGCGCACGGACGGGAAGCGGCGGGGTTTCTTGGTCCCGCGAGGAATGGGTGGCACACGCAGGGGAAGAAACTTTGCCGCGACCCGTTGCATCTGGCCAATCGAGGGCGAAGCCCGCCTCCTGATAGGACCAGCCCATCACGAGGCCGCACTTGGAGCAGGCCCGAACCTCAAACCAGATGCGAGCATGGAACTGGTGCGGTGCATCTTTCAATTGTCCGCTCGGGTGTTGCGGCAATCGGCGGTGATCGGGTGCAGATCGGACGGTTGTCATATCTGAAACACTGCTTGCGACAGGGAAGCTGGCTTTGTCACTGGCCTGCCTTTAAGCCGCGCATATCGGTGTGACGTGCCGAGTCTTTGACAGAGATCGACGTATCTTCAGTCATACGCAATGCCACTTCGCCGATCGATCAGGACCATTGATGCAGATGGTGGCAAGCCACTTCCTTATTGCCGGTTGCACATTGCCGGGTGGCTTGCGTTCAGCCTCGACAGCCCCGCCTGGTACCCGCCGGACGGGGCTATTGAGATCATGAATCAATCAGTTTCAGAAAGTTGCTGCCACGCTTTCTGACCAACATAGGCGACTGCGATGATCGCCAATAGTGTTGCAGAAACCTCTGAAACGTGGCCCATCTTAGTAAAAGCCAACGTCATGAACCAGGCAGCAGCACATGCAGGAGCCGCGTAGATCGCGCGAGCGGACAGACGAATGGCAGGATGGATATTGGGTAGTGTGAGCGCGTCGAACAAACCGAAGGCCAATGCCCCAATTGCGAATGCGTTCATGACCGCTTCGAGCATTCCGAGGCCTGCATGATGCGCGGCAAAGCCAGCAGTCATTCCAGCAAAAACCGGCAGTGCATTGATCGTCATGCGGCGCAGGGTCGCGGTGATGACGCCGAGGCCGATGATTGAAAACAGAATGGCAAGTATCATGGCGTCCTCCAGACTATCGCATGGGAAAGACGCGCTTCCAACCTCCTCCGCTGCGCGCCCAAAGATGTATCACAAGCGAAGGAATGATGGAATCGGGAAGGCGATTCCACCGCTCCGGTGCTGATAAGATCAGCGGGTTCAACGCGCGAACGGATCATATTCGCACATGATGCATGACGGATCGCCGTCATATTCCGATGTCGGCATGACGCCGTAGGCATTGCCCGCTTCGAAGAGAACGACGCAGACCATCAAGGTTCTGGCGAGGTTCCAGGCGTAACGCTGTGCAGTTGCGAGATTCTGGGACATGTTGCGGCTCCTCTGTTCGAGCCAGGGTCCATCCCCGCTCGACAGGCACCCGCAGGGCTGGCCTCAGCCTGCCGTCACCGCGCCGGGCCACGTCCCAAGCGGCCGCACGCGCACGCGCGTAGCGAACCCTTCACGGGTTGAAGGCAGTAAGGCGGAGGGTGGACCAAGGAATATGCCAGAGAGAGCGGGGTGGACGCTGGCTTGGTGTGAGGTAAAATGTCACTGAAGAACCCAATTGCGTTGCAGTGGTGGCAACCTCGAATTGGGCTTGAATGTTGCCTACATCTCAATCCACAAGTGCCGAAGTTCAATGTCGGAACCTGTGACGCGAGCGTGTCGCGAATTTAACAAAGCGGCTCTGTTCGCCTGATCAAGATTGTCGAGCGATAGCGCGTCAGTTTCGCTCCATCCGTTTATTCGTTGTTCAATAAGCTCGGTAACCCAGCCGTTGAGCCGAGCAAGCCATTCTCCCGAATTGCCATCTTGAACATAACCAATCATGGCTCCGATGGAATGCTTGGCGCCGTGGCGACCTGCTTTGAAGCGCTGGACGCCACCGGCAGACTTGTACTGATCATACAGATATTCACGATGATCCCGATCCCTCCGGCTGGGTTCAGGCATGGGGAGACGCTTGCATTCGATCGGAAGAAAGGTGTCGTAAGTTGAATAATGCCGAGCACCCACAATTAGCCAATCGCCAACAGGCTTTGCTGACATATCTAGGTTGCCTTTCGCATTGGCTTCATCGCGAGGCTCGCGTCCAAATTTAAAACTTTCAATGCCCGGCATATTCCGGGCTTCGTCGTTGAGATAGTCGCAAAGGTGTTCGGAAAGCACGTCTTCGGCGGTCGCCGGCTTTCGCCTTGGATCGTCGCGCCACTTGGGGAGGTGGCTGGCGATGAAGTCGATCAGCTTGCGGAATTGCGTTCCGGCCTGATGAAGTCCTTCGAGTAACCCGTGTTTTTGCGGTTCCGGTGCGCCCCCATCCGCCAGCACGGGTTAGTATCCCTGCGCCCGAAGATCGGCGAGAACTTCATCGGCATCACGCAATGCAATCGAACGGAGCCAGAAACGCAGCCTGTCCGGCTTAATGAGGTAGAGCATGTTGCCGTCATAGATGCGGGCGATACGGGTGACGGAGAGGGTCGGGCTCGTTTGCTCCTTGAGCAACACATCAAGCCGCCCGCGCAGTTTTTCCGTGTCGGACAAATCGGTTTCGACTTCGCCGAAGGAGTAGGGCTGGCAAATAATGCCAGGCCAGATTTTGGCGGGATGCACGATCAGAGGATTGTCGGTGTAGATGCCGTTTATGGGGGCTAGGAAGGTTTCGTTGAAAGCGGGAAGGGCGGAATGGCCGGAATTCTTCAGCGCGTCGGATTTATCACCACGCCGCACAATATCACGCTGGTAGCGGACGATGTCGTCGGCAATGATTTCCTCGGATGGGCTGATGTCGAGATAGCCACCGGTTGGATATGGCAATGACTTAACGTCTTTGTTTGCTAAGGCAGTCGCCTTCCTGCTGAAAGAACTAATGCTTGTTCCTGCGCAAAATGCCTTCAAAGCTTTAGCTTCGCGTGACAGCCAACTCTCAACCTGCTTCAGTTCTTTGATATCTTTTTCCGGAGCAGCCAAGCCCAAAAGCTTATCCTTAAATGTGAGATAGTACTCTGTCCAAAGGTGCTTATAAAAATCCTCGTGTGCCTTAATCAACAGAAATGGAGGCGTAAATTGCGCCGCTGGGCGGGGATCTTTAATCGGCGTATCAGGAACCACGGTAATAGAATTTCGATCTAGGCCATTTTTGTTTAAAGCTTGGGTCGGCAACAGCGGCTTTCCAACAATATGATTGGCTTCGTTTGAAATGCCCTTCTTTCCCGCGATGTATCCTTGGCCAAAAGTCCAGCCGCGGCTTGCGGCGTAGTCGCTCAGAGTTGGATACCGCCGCAATCGCTCAATGAAACTGAGAACCCTTCCTCCACCCAGCAAATTGGCACGCCAGATATCTGTGTTCTTTACCAAGACCTCCCGAGACATCCAATGCATATCGTAATAATCGATATCAAACCCCTGCTCGGCATCTGCCTTGCCGCTCCTCCGGAAAACTGCATGGAGCAATTTACGCGAAGGTTTTGGATTTCCAGCAATGGCTACAACAACGACAATCTTTGTATCGGCATCGCCGAAAAGCCCACGAACCGAAACGAAATCGAGTATCTCGCGCACGTCCCAACTGTCCAGAAACTTTCGACGCAAGACTTCAGGATTGAGATTATACAGGAACCCTGCTGGCTGGATCATGCTCATGATGCCACCGTCCGCAAGCAATCCCATAGCGTTAACTAGAAAGAGATAGGCTAATTGCTTGTCAGGAAGCACTGCCCCATGTTTTTCTTTGTAATTATCCGCTGCACGAATTGCTGCTGACGTAGAAGGTGGGGATTTGAACGGCGGGTTGCCGACAACAACGCCAACCCGATTGCTGATCAATCCCTCTTCGACCGCCAGAAAGAAGCATTTTCCGTGAAGAGTCTCCCCTTCAAGAACGGGAAACAGCTTAACGCTCTTTCGGATATGTTCCGGCGTGAGCGCTTCGCACAGCGCAAGGCACAGGCTGAATGCAGCGAGCTTGATGGCACCCGGCTCAAGATCGACCCCGTGAACGCGCTTAAGCAATGCTTTCAAGTCAGCAGTCTTTGGCTGCTGCCAGTTGTTACGGATACGCCAGTGGAGAACGAGGCGTTTATAGGCCTCAACCAGAAAAACAGCTGAACCGCATGCCGGATCGAAAATAACTTCGTCATTCTCGATGAGTCGATCAATCCGCTCCCAACTCAATGCTTCTTCCAGCATCAGCCTAACCAGCGCTGGCGGCGTGTAGATCGAACTGGCCTTATCCTCGACGAAAAGCTGATAAATGTTGCTGATCAATTCCACCGGCAGATCGCGGAACGAATAAAGTCGCCAGAAACTTCCTTGCCCGCTCGCACTGTGCCTTCCGGCGATCAGGTCTGCAAAAGCCCCGAGCTGTTGACTTTGCAACAGCTCGTCCCGCTGAGTTTCGTCAAGTTCGAAGACGTGGCCGTTGAAACGATCTTCAAGCGCTTTCAGCAGATTTACCAGCGCCGGCCCGTTGCGCAGAACATCGGGAAATGATTCAGCACCTTCAAGAAACTGAGAAAAATAGTTTGGTTCCAACGCTTTGCGCTCATCAAGATAGGCGATCAACAGCGAGAGGATCAGTAGCCTGCGCTGGAGTTCTTCACTGAGCAACTTCCCAGCTTTGATCTCTATGTAGAGGCTGAAGATATTGTCGACCAGATGACGGTGGGCCGAGGCCGTATCCGACAACAATTGCTTGCAAATGGCGGGGTCATCCCAAAGTGTGCCGTTGCGCAAGCGCCCGACATCCCACCAAGGCTTCGCCGACTGAATTGCCTCCGAAATGTCGGCAGTTATTTCCAGCGTGTCATATGCTTCGTACTTGGGTGTTTCGCTTTTCTGGTCGAAGTCAGGTTTACTGGCGCAGCGGAATAGGCCAACCTTTCCCGGCGTTTTTCGATACAGCAGCGGCACCCCACCCCAACTCCAGAGCCGCTTGTGGAGCTTGGCAAATTCCTCGCATTCACCCGGCTGATCGCTGACATAGACAAATGCCTGCGCCACCGCCGGACGGCCATTGCGCCCTGCCTCGAAAAAGACAGAGTGAGCCTCGTAGCTCTCCGCCTTTTCCATCATAACATGCTGCTCGGGCGACAAATCTAGTACGCGGAACCCCTGGACCGGCACAAGCCCGTCCACGCCTGCGCCGTCAAAATCCGGCTTCAGCTGTTCCAGCCATGCGATTGGGCGGTATTCAAGAGTGGCGGCTTCTGACATCAATTGGTCTAGAGTCGGAAAAAGGCGACGGTTGCCCCAGCCAAAACGCCCATTATTCGTCCCCGTTGATTAGTGCTCTCGGCGGTCCGACGCAGTTTGAACTTTGGCATATCGACTAGACTACAGACTTGCAAGCATCGCCATCGCTGCATCGGTGCGTGCACTAGAATCAAGGACGCGAAATTCCCCCGCCGTCACCGGTAATCCATAAGCGGGATGCCCATCTTGCGTGCCTTGTCGGCAAGATTGTCGGAGATGCCTGATCCCGGAAACACGACAATCCCGATGGGGAGCGTTTGAAGCAGAACATCGTTGCGCTTGAACGGGGCGGCTTTGGCGTGGCGGTTCCAGTCTGGTTTGAATTCGATCTGATTGATCTTGCGCTTGCGTGCCCAGCAGGCGGCAATGCGTTCGGCTCCTTTGGGGGATCCGCCGTGAAGGAGGATCATGTCGGGATGTTTGGCGAGTATCTTGTCAAGGACGGCCCACACGCGGCTGTGATCGGTATAATCGAGGCCGCCGGTGAGACCGATGCGTGATCCGGCGGGCATCAGCGGTTCGATCTCGGCGCGGCGTTTGGCGGCGATGAAATCTCGGCTGTCGATCAGGCTGGCAGTCAGGGTCTTGTGATTGACCAGCGAGCCGTGACGCGGACGCCAGGGTGAGCGCATGTGGATTTCGAAAAGATCAGCCGCAGTATCGCGCATGAAGTCGAAGGCGTTGCGGCGTTCGATCAGGGTCAGCCCTTGGGCGAGGAGATTTTCCAGTTCGACCGAGCGGATTTCAGAACCATCCTGTTCGCGCTGACTGCGGCGCTGGCTGTCTTCATTGTCGTCAAGCTCGCGCTGGATGCGGTCGCTGGCGCGGTGGAAGAGATTGACCTGATGCCAAAGCAGGTCTTCAAGGTCGGGTTCAAGCCGTGTATCGCTGAGCGGGGCGACCAGTGCATCGAATATGTCTG
>JBJOLA010000286.1:0-9360 GCA_046045815.1 Pseudomonadota bacterium | reverse complement strand
TGACGCTGGGCATGAGCGGCTGCACCAGCATTTCCTTGTCGTACACATCAAACGGGATCGCATCCTCGGGGCTGAGCCGGTATGTTCGCATTGCCCCCGCCGAGATGCTGGGCTTGACCACCACCGTTTTCGCCCCAAGTTCCGCCCGAGCTTCGGCCAATGTCGCCGGGATCAGCCCGTGAATTTCAACCGTGGGCACCGTGGGGATGCCCACCGCCGCCAGATCAATCAGATAATCCTTGTCCGTATTCCAGCGCAGGGTCGGGATCGGATTGATGAAATTGATCCCCTGCTCCTCCCACGCATCAAGCGCGCAGTACCAGCGGGCCGACTGTGCGGGGTATCCCCAGACGAGCAGCGGCAACACGCACTCAAACGTCGAAAGGTCTCCCGCGTCTACCCACGGTCGCAACGTCAAATCCTCACCAAGGAGCTGGCGATACTGGGCGGCGTCAGGCTGCCACCGTTCGGAGTATGACGCATCAGGGGTGAGGATACAGAGCTTGGTATTTAACGTCGCCATTGCTGCCCCCAGATTGCACTCCTCTGCCATGATACGGGCGGCGCTCGGGGTTGCAAGCCCCCAAGCTTGCATCGCCGCAACGCCTCTGGCAGGTTGTCATTCGAAACCCAAAATCGGAGATATGATATGATCCTCTACGGTGCCCCAGTATCCCCATTTGTCCGCAAGGTTCTGGCCTACGCCGCTGAGAAAGGTATCGCGCTTGAGCTGGTGCCGGTAGGCATTGGCGATCCCAATCCGGATTTCAATGCGATCAGCCCGTTCAAGAAAATGCCCGCGCTGAGAGACGGCGATTTTGCGATACCGGATTCGACCGCGATCATCACCTATCTTGAGGCGAAGCATCCCGAACCGGCGATGCTGCCCAGCGACCCTGCCGACCGGGCACGGGTGATCTGGTTTGATGAATTTGCCGATACAATCCTCACCGCAGCAGCGGGGCCGATCTTTTTCAACATGATCGTCGCGCCGATGTTCCTCAAACAGGAATGCGACATGGCGGTTGTTGAAAACGCCAAGACCAACCTGCTGCCCCCGGTGCTTGATTATGCCGAAAGCGTTATCCCGGCCTCAGGCTTTCTGGTGGGTGACCGGCTGACGCTCGCCGACATTGCGGTGGCCAGCCCTTTCGTCAATGCGGCGCACTGCGGCGTTTTGCCCGACCCGGCCAAATATCCCAAACTGACGGCTTACCTGGCTGCGATGCACGCGCGGCCGAGCATGGCAGATTGGATCCGGCGCGAGCGCAAAATGCTGGGCCTATAGGGTGAGGCCGAGGCGCGGCGCGATCCAGATCATCAACGCATAAAGGCACGTCGTCAGCACGCACCCTGCGATCAAGGTAATCCAGAAGGAAACTCCGCGTTGGAGCAGCGCGGGGATCAGCAAAAACATGGGGAGTGAGGGCAGAACATACCAGAAGGTCGCGCTTGCATGGGCTGCCATTCGCACCGGATCATGCGTGTCTCGCCACAGCCAGAGCATCCCGAGCAGTGAGACCAATGGTAGCGACACAATTAGCGCGCCGAGCCCGGGGCTGCGTTTCGATATTTCCGAAACGGCAGCGATGATGATGCCCGATAGGATGGCTTTGACGGCGAGATAGAACATCTGGCCCTAGTGGCGTTGATCTCTGGTTTTGGCAAATCAGGTAAAGCGGGCGGGGGTGCAGTGTCTGGATCCCCCGCCCCAGTTTTCACAGGGTGGGAGACGGTGAGGCTGTCAATTCCCGTGAGACGGTTGGCGCAGCGGTGACACGCGCGAATATGGTGTGATAGTCGGGATGTTCGGTGCCCATCAGCCGATCCCACCAGGTGAAGTATAGGCCGTAATTGTGGCTGAAGCCGCCCGCGTGGTGCAGATCATGATGCGTCGTGGTGTTGATCCAGCGGGTAACGCGGGACGACAGCCACCAGCGCGGCATCAATTCAAATCCGGCATGGCCCATCGCATTGCGCGTAATCTGGAACAATAGGAATGGCAGGAGCACCAGGCCCGGCGTTGGAACGAATATCTGCCAAATCAAAACGAAGAAACCCATCGCGCTCGCCTCGCCAACCGAGAAACTATAGGCCGCAAAGGGCGTTGGTGTAACCGACCGGTGATGCGCAAGGTGAAAGCGCTTGTAGAGCATAGGGTGGTGCATCGCGCGGTGGGTCCAGTAGAAATAGGTGTCGTGCGCAAGGATCATCGCCGCCAGCAACATCAGATCATTGGCAAGCCCAAAACTTGGGCCAACGTCCCGCAGATATCCCATGTTGATCCCCCAGACGAGCGCCACCGTGACGCCAATATAGACGATGCACGAGCGGATAGACTGAAGCACTTCGCGCGTGACATCTGCCGTCGTGGCTTTGCGCTTCTGGATTTTGCGAGATTTGAGCGATGTCTGCATCAACAGCCACACGATTGCCGCAACAATGGACGCGGCGACGCTGTAACGCGTGAAATCCGATAGGAAGGCGCTAAAGCCCATTTCCATGAAGATCGTGAAGGGGTTGGTAGACTCGGACATGATGAACCCTCGTGATTGAATTCACCTTGTCTGGAGCCTTCTTCACCGCAGCGCTCGGCCAATTTCAAATCAGGCTAGCCGATTTCGGAATCGATCAGCTGCTGCGCGCGGTATGCGCTGGGCGTCATCCCTTCAACATCCCGGAAAGCCCGGTTGAAAGGACCCAGTGATCCGAAACCCGCATCGAGCGCGATGGTCAGAATTGGCACTTCCTTCTGAGTGGGATCGGCGAGGGCGGATTTCACTTCTGACAGCCGGTAGCCGCTGAGAAATGACGCGAAATTGCGGTAGCCGAGCTGCCCATTGATCAGGCGGCGGAGCCGGTATTCCTGCTCGCCCAACTGCCCGGCGAGTTTGGCGATCGTCATGCCCTCATCACGGTGGGGCAATTCGCTTGCCATATGCGCCCGCAGCCGGGCCGCGAGAGGGTCATCAGAGGGTGCCTTCGGCATGTCCTCGTCAGGTTTTCGCACCTGCCCGAACAAATCAGGCTGCCGCACGGAGAACATCGAAGCGCAGAGCAGCGCCGTAGTCAGAAGGATTCCGAACTGAGTCACCGATCGCCAGCTGATCGGCGCGCCGAAGATGAACACGGCGATTTCAACAATATTGACGATGATCGCGAGACTGCCAATCGCGGCGGCAAGCCTCAAACGCAGCACACGGCGTTGCTCGACCAGATCATCCGCCCGACCGCGCCACGCAATCCACAGCCCCGAAATTCCCAGCGCAAACCACATCGCGCGCAGCAGTGGAAACCAGAATGGTGATGCCGCTGGAATCTCGTCGAGCCGGTAAATATCGACGATGACGACGATCAGGGTTGGGGCAGCCGCAATGGCCCATATGCGCCAGCCAAAGCGCGGTTCATCCTCAAACCAGGCGCGGGTGAATAACCAGAAAGTGGCAAAGACCGCCGACGATCCTGCATCCAGTGCGATATCAATCGCTGAAATCGGGCCGAACGGGCCGGGAACCGACGCGACCACATGGCAGATAATGGCCGCATTCATCGCCAGTGCCAGCTTTGCCGCCAGCGCTTGACGGTGATCGCGGAACAGCAGCCAGCTCCAGAGGGCAATCAACGCAAGTGTCCCGCCGCGCGCCATCAGGTCAAGTTGGATAAACGAGATCATTGCGGACACGGTGGCAGAGGCATGATCCAAGCGCAATGCTGCGCATTCAGGAGTGCTGGCCGATTTCGAAATCGATCAGCCCGGCCGTGATTATCATTTGGCGAAGCTGCGTTGACCCCCTATCGCTTCGGCCATGCCAAAACGTCAGCTGCCCGGTCTCCCGTCTCGCGAAAAAATTATGGCGTTCATCACCGCCTCTCCCACGGCGGCGGGGAAGCGCGAGATTGCGCGGGCGTTTGGCCTCCACGGAGCGGACAAGATCGCGCTGAAGGCCCTGCTCAAGGATATGGCGGACGAAGGCCTGATCGACAGCGCGCCGGGCCGGGCGTTTCACAAAATGGGCGGGCTGCCCAAAGTGACCGTGCTGCGCGTGGTGGATGTTGAGGATGATGCTGTCTTTGCCGTGCCTGAAAGCTGGCAAGCCGAGGGCAAGCCGCCGCCGCGCTTGCGGGTGATCGAGCGCGGGCGGAGGAGTGCCTTGGGCGTGGGTGACCGAATATTGGCGCGCACCGAGGAGCGGGGCAGCGGCCATGTTGCTCACCCGCTGAAGAAGCTGGCGCGCGGCGAGGAATTGATCCTCGGCGTAATCGTGCGCGACGGGGACCGGAACTGGCTCAAGCCCGTTGACAAACGCGAACGGCATGACACGTTGATTTCCGACATGGGGGAAGCCGCCGTAGGTGATCTCGTTCTCGCCGAAAAGACCGGTCGTCCGCCCCGCATCACCGCGCGGGTGACGCAGGTTCTGGGCGATCCCTTCGCTCCCAAGGCGTTCAGCCTGATCGCGATCCACAAGCACGGCATCCCCGATATCTTTGGCGAAGAGGTTCTGGACGAAGCCGCGCGCGCTTCCAAAACGCCGCTGGGGGAACGCGAGGATCTGCGCCATCTGCCCATCGTCGCCATCGACCCGGCTGATGCCCGCGATCATGACGATGCGGTGTGGGCGGCCCGGCGCGATGATGGGGGATTTGATGCGATTGTCGCGATTGCCGACGTAAGTTTCTATGTCCGCCCCGGATCGGCGCTTGACAAAGAGGCGCGCAAACGCGGCAACAGCGTTTATTTCCCAGACCGGGTGGTGCCGATGCTGCCCGAGCTTCTCTCCGCTGACATTTGCTCGCTCAAACAGGGGCAGGACCGGGCCGCGCTCGCCTGCCATCTCACCGTGGACAAGAACGGCAAGGTCAGCGCTTTCCGTTTCACCCGTGCGCTGATTCGGGTCGCGGCGAACATCGCCTATGAAGATGCGCAGGCGGCGATTGACGGTGGCGGGCACCCGTTGCTCGAAACCGCGCTCAAGCCGCTGTGGGCGTGCTGGAAATTGCTCGCCAAGGCACGTGACGCACGGGAGCCGCTCGATCTTGATCTGCCTGAACGGCGGGTAATACTTGATGACACAGGACGGATCACCAGTATCGCGACGCGCGAACGGCTGGATGCCCACCGCCTGATCGAGGATTATATGATTGCGGCCAACGTGGCCGCCGCCAAAGCGCTTGAGGTCAAGAAGGCGCCCTGCATGTACCGCGTGCATGAACCGCCCGCGCGTGAGAAACTGGTTGCGCTCAAGGATTATCTCGAAACGTTCGATATTTCCTTCGCGCTCGGCCAGGTGATCAAGCCCGCAACGTTCAACCGCCTCATTGCTTTAGTGGGGGAGGCGGACCATAAGCCGCAGGTGATGGAGCAAATCCTCCGCACCCAGACTCAGGCCTATTATGCGCCGACCAATCAGGGGCATTTCGGCCTTTCACTTGGCAGCTACGGCCATTTCACATCACCCATCCGCCGCTATGCCGATTTGCTGGTCCACCGCGCCTTGGTGAGCAGCTATCAACTCGGTGAGGGCGGCTTGACGCCAGACGAGGCCGCAAGGATGGAGGTGATCGGCACCAACATTAGCGCGCTTGAACGACGGGCGATGATGGCCGAACGGGAAACGCTCGACCGCTATGTTGCGGCCTATCTTGCAGACAAAGTCGGGCAGATCCTCGATACAAGGATCACCGGTGTGGCGGGCTTCGGCTTTTTCGCGACGGTCGAAGGATTGGGCGGGGACGGACTGGTGCCAGTCTCCACGCTGGGCGTCGAATATTTCCGTCACGATCCCGTCAAACACACACTTGAAGGCGCGGACAGCGGCGAGACCTACACGATTGGCCAGCGCCTGCAGCTCCGGCTGGCAGAGGCCAACCCGATTTCCGGTGCGCTGCGTTTTGAACTTCCCGAAGGCGCCAATCATCTGCCGGTTCGTGGACAGAGAGACCGCAAAGACAGAGGCCGTCGCCCGGTGCCGACCAAACGTGGCCGCCCCGCCAACATCCGCCACCGTTAAATTTGGAGTCGCTCCCGCCGCGATACTGCGGCATACTCGCCGCATGCGCTGGAAACTGGGGGATTCGCGGAAAGCTAAAGGGGGATCTCCCTTCATTTTGCTTGCCGCGATGCTGATGGCGCTGATCGCCGTCCAGTCAGCACGGTTGATCTGGGCCTTGGTGGTGCCCTTTGGGCCAGTCGGCGCGTGGTTTCGCAGCCCGCTGCCGCAGAGTGGCGGGGCGAACGGGTTCGATCCCTTTTTCCGCCTTCAAGCCGGGCCGCAGCAAGCCGTTGTGACGTCGCTTTCCCTGAAACTGTTTGGCATCCGGATGGACAGCGCGATGGGCCGCGGCTCAGCAATCATCGCGACGCCCGACAATGTTCAATCGAGCTACGCGGTGGGCGATGTGATTGTGCCCGGCGTCACACTCAAGGCGGTATCGTTCGATAATGTGACACTGGATCGAGGCGGCGCATCGGAGCAACTTTTTCTGGATCAGTCAGTTCCTGCGCAGGTTGCTCAGGTCGGCGCGCAATCCGTGATGCAGACTGCTGGGCTGGTTGTTGCGCCGCCTGCACCCGTCACAATTCAAGACCATGTCTCGTTCATGCGACGGCTTGAGGGTGATAAGGTGACGGGACTGGTGCTCAACCCGAAAGGGGACGGCGCGGCATTCAAAGCGGCGGGCCTCGCGCCGGGGGATGTGCTGTTGGCGATCAACGGCCAGCCGATCACGTCGTTGGATGACGTATCAAGCTTGCCGAGTGGCGGCGGCGCTGCCAACCTCAAAGTTGAGCGAGGTGGACGGGTGATGACGGTGAACGCAAAGGTGGGGCAATGAAACGGTTGATTCTTGGATTGATGCTTGTCGCATTGAACCCGCTCGCGGCCCAGCAGACGCTCAACCTGCGCGATGCCGATGTTCGGGCGTTCATCCAGGATGCGGCACGGGTCACAGGGCGCAACTTCATCATCGACAGCCGCGTGACGGGCAAAGTCTCGGTGGTGACAGACCGGCCACTGAGCAGATCAGAATATTTCGAGGTGTTCCTCTCCACGCTCCGCGCCAATGGTTTCATCGCAGTGCCAACCAACAATGGTTACCGCATCCAGCCCGCCGAGACCGCCGCCGCTCAGCCCGGCCGGATCGGCGCGCAAGGCGCTTCGCGCAACCAGTTCGTGACCGAGGTGTTCCGCCTGCGCTCAATCGAGGCGGCGTCGGCGGTGGAAACGCTGCGCCCCCTTGTCAGCCGCGAAGGATCGGTGACGGCTAACCGCGCGGGCAACAGCCTGGTGGTAGCGGACTATGCCGACAATATCCGCCGCATCCGCGCGCTGCTTGGCCGGATCGATAGCGAAGGCGCCGCAACCGAAGTGATCGCGCTGCGCAATGCCGGTGCGCGTGAGATTGCGACATCGCTGCAACAGCTGGCGTCTGGTGGTCAGGCCGAAGGGGCGCGCGGCACCGTGTCTGTGGTCGCCATAGACAGCAGCAATTCGATTGCCCTGCGCGGAGACCGGGGCGCGGTGGCCCGCTTCACCGCCATCGCCCGCGATCTCGACAAGCGTGCTGCGAGTGGCACCGAAATTCGTGTGCTCTGGCTGCAACATGCTGACGCGGAGAAATTACTCCCCGTTCTCCAGCAGCTGGTTGGACAAGCGGCGACGGTGGTGCCCGCATCGGGCGGGGCGGGCGGAAATTCAGCCCCCGCCGCCGCTCCGGCGATTGCCTCGTCTCCGCCAGCAAACGGACGCGCGGCCCCGGTGATCGCGCGCTACGAAGGCGCAAATGCCATCATTATTTCCGCCCCCGCTGACATGCAGCGCACCTTGGGCGAAGTCGTCCGTCAGCTCGACACACGGCGCGAGCAGGTGTTGGTTGAAGCGATCATCGTTGAGATTTCCGATACGGCAGCCAAGAAACTCGGGGTCCAGTTCCTGCTTGGCGGCAAACCGGGCAGCGGCATCCCCTTTGCCGCGACCAATTATTCCAACGCCGCGCCCAATATTCTGACCATCGCCGGAGCAATCGGCGCGCGCGAACTCAACACCTCAACCACGACCATCAACGGCAATACGACGGTGACCACCACCAACAATACCGTGAGTGATCAGCTGGCGGGCGCGGCGGTTAACTCCATCCTCGGCGCGTCGGGCGGCTTTGGCGGCTTTGCCACGACGATTGGCCGCAATGCGCTGTTCGGGACGATCATCAATGCGGTGCAACAGGATGATAAGTCCAACATCCTCTCCGCCCCGTCGATCACCACGCTCGACAATCAGGAGGCGAAATTCCTAGTTGGGCAGGAAATCCCAATCACCACCGGTGAGAAACTCAGCAACAACTTTGATAATGCCTTCCGCACCGTAGAGCGCCAGAATGTCGGCATCCAGCTTGAGGTAAAGCCTCAGGTTAACGCCAGTGGCGCGATCAAATTATTCATCCGTCAAGAGGTCAGCAGCATAGCCGGGCCAGTATCGAGCAACGGCAATGATCTGATCCTCAATAAACGTGAATTTGAGACGACGATGATCGTCGATGACGGCCAGATTGCCGCGATTGGCGGCTTGCTTGATGATAATGAACGGCGAACGATCGAGAAATTGCCGTTCCTCGGCGATCTTCCCGGTATCGGTGCGCTATTTCGTTCCAAAGCCAAAGCGCGTTCCAAAACCAATCTGATGGTGTTCATCCGGCCGACGATCCTACGCACGGCGGCTGAATCCACCGCGCTGGCCGAGCGACGTTACAATTATGCGCGCGACGAACAACGGCTGACCCGGCCCGGTGAGGAGCCCAGCCTTGATGAATTAATGCGCGATTATATGGGCGTTTCGCCCCCGGCAGAGCAAATCGATCCCACCACACCCGCCATCATAGCCCCGGTCCCGGTGAAGCCATGACGGAGCCGCTGCCCGCAATCCCTTATGGATTTGCGCGCAGGCACGGTGTCGTGCTCGATGGCAATGGGGGCGTCGCGCTGCGAGAAGGTGCGGACCCGCTGAGTTTGATCGAAGTGCGCCGCCATTTTGGTCAATCTTTCGCTGTCACACCTGTTTCCGCTGCCGCTTTTGATGAACTACTGTCGAGCGGTTACCGGATGGATGGAGCCGCCGCGGCGATGGCCGCAGGGTCGCTGGGTCTGGGCGATGATCTCGCGCTGATCGCAGGCGGCATGCCGACGGCGGAGGATTTGCTCGATACCAGTGACGATGCGCCCGCGATCCGCCTGATCAACGGCCTGATCGCAGATGCCGTGCGCCAGGGCGTTTCCGATATTCATATCGAGCCTTATGAAAGCGGGCTGGTCGTGCGGATGCGGATAGACGGGGTGCTGCGTGAGACACTGCGGATGCCCGCCCATGT
>JBJOLA010000249.1:0-3671 GCA_046045815.1 Pseudomonadota bacterium | reverse complement strand
TTCCCAAGGAGCATATTGCGCTTTCAGGGGATTGGTATTTCCATACGGTGGTCGCGCTTGGCTATATCGGTGGACAGACCAAAAATCTCCGCCTGTCTTCGTCCGTCTCCATCCTGCCGCTGCAAAACCCGATCGTGCAGGCCAAGGGCTGGTCTACGCTCGATTGGCTGACGGGGGGGCGTGCCGAAGCCTTGTTCGGCGTGGGCTGGCTGAAGGAAGAGTTCGACATGCTGGGTGTGCAATTCAACAAGCGCGGACGCATGGCGGATGAATATGTCGCCGCGATGATAGAATTGTGGACCAAAGATGATCCGGAATTTGAAGGCGAATTCGTCAATTTCAAAAATTGCGGTTTTGGCCCCAAACCGATCCAGAAGCCCGGCGTTCCCATCTGGTTTGGGGGTGACGCCGAAGCGGTGCAGAAGCGCGTGGCGAAATTTGGCAATGGCTGGTCACCTTTCCGCACGCCGCCCGAGACCTTCCCCGCCTGCATCGATTTCATCAAGTCTCAGCCGGAATATGATGGCCGCCACCTCGATTTCTTCTTCGCGCTCGAAATGCTGAATGTGGGCGCGCATCACGAAATTCTCGATGATCCGCGCGCACCCGGCACGCAGGACAAGCAGAAAATCCTTGATCAGATTGGCTGGCTGAGGGAACTGGGCATCACTGAAACCATTGTGCCGCTGCCGCCGGGGATCACGGATGAACAGGCATGGCTGGATCGTCAGCAATGGGTGGCTGAGGAGATCATGCCGGTGGTTTGAGAATGCTCATGGTCTAGGCTTGCGCCGCCGCCATCATGTCCATCATATCGGCATAGTGCGGTTGGTGATGGCAGATGCCGCCATCAACGGAGATAATCTGGCCGGTGACAAACGATCCGAAATCAGACGACAGCCACAGAACTGCGCCCGCAATATCATCAGCCACGCTATCACGCGGCAGCAGGACATGGCGCTGGATCATGGCAAGCTGCGCTTCCGTCATCTGTGCGCGGGCGACGGGGCTCAGCACCAGCCCCGGAAGAATTGCGTTGCAGCGGATATTGGCGCGCCCGAATTGGGTTGCCGTATTGCGGGTCAACGCGTTCACCGCCGCCTTGGATGCGCTATAGGCTGGATTGAGCACGTCCCCCAATATCGACACGCCTGAACTGGTGTTGATGATCGATCCTCCACCGCCTGCCATCATATGGGGTGCAACATGCTTGGTCATCAACATGGTGCCGCGCGTGTTGATGTCGAATGCGGCGTCCCATACGTCAGCTTCCATTGCGGTCAGCGCGCCGTCTCGGGTCATTTGTGCTGCCCCCGTGTTTGCGGCATTGTTATGGAGTATGTCGATCCGGCCAAAACGTTCCATGACAGCGGCAACCAAAGCGGCAATGCTCGCCTCCTCGCCTAAATCGACAGCATGGGCAAAGGCTATGCCACTGCTCGCGACGATCTCGCCTGCGACCCGCTCTGCGCCTTCAACGTTAATGTCTGCAACCACGACACTTGCACCCTGAGCTGCGAGCATTTTGGCGCAGGCCTCGCCAATATTCGCGCCTGCACCGGTGATGATCGCGACCTTATCTTGAACCAAACCCATCTTCATTCTCCCAGCAACCCCCAGGTGCCATAATCCTCGGCAGCCGCAAAAAAGCGTTCATTCATCGGAATGCCGTTCTGGCCCCAAGCGTCCAGATTGGCGACCCAAGCTTGCACCCCGTACATCACGAACAGCCGTGTCTGCTCCCATGCTTCTTCAAAGTCGGGTACGCCTTGTGCGCCTGTTGCGATCAGATATTCGCGATATTGTTTCACCATATCCTTATGGTGCTTGCGGCGTTCTTCGATCGAAAGCGCACCGATCACGAAATAGGTGAGATCGCGCCACGGGCGACCGCGCCGCACAAGTTGCCAATCGAGCCACAATCGTTCGCCTTCTGGCAGGATGTAGGTGTTGCCCTGATGGCAATCGCCGAGCGCAATGCAATAGGGCGCCTTGTAGGCGCGTTCGATCTCGCCCAGACGGTCAAAGGCGCGCTCCACTTTGCGCGGGTCATCTAGAAAGTGCTGCGGCGCAATGCCGCAAAAACCGGGTTCCGCCAGATTGAGCTCGATCCACTGCCACATGAAGCGCACCTGATCACTGTCGATCGGCGTATCCATTTGCGTTTGGAGCCAGGGGGCATTGGCCGGGCTAATCTTGTCACTGCCCCAAAGGCTGCCGTGCAGTTTGGCGAGGCCGTTCAGATTTTCCATGATCATGTCGACGCCATTTTTCTGCGTGCTATGGCCAAATTTACCACCGCGATCATGCAGGTCTTCGAGCACGACGAGACCATGCGCACTGCCATCATCATCCCAATCGGCATAATAGCATTTGGCCGTCGGCACCTTCATTTCCTGGATCATGAAATGATAGAAGCGCGCTTCGACGGCGTGGATATCGATATTGTCGAACGCGCCCGACCAATTGGCCTTCATACACAAATTGGCGGGCAGACCAGCGGCAAGTCCGGCTTCATTCCAATCGACTTTGACGCGCCATTTGGTGGTGTGACTGTTGAGCAGTTCCACCGTTTCCATGTTGCGCGCAACCACGCCGGGATATTTGTAAGACATCATCCGGCTGAGCCAAGCCGCATCAATGCCATCCATCGACGTTGGAATATGATCGGTGCGCGCGGGATAAGGCCGCGGCACACAATTGGGGTCGATCACCGGGTTATGATATTGGGCAGGGGCTTGGGCGTCCATGGTCAACTCCTATGCTGATTTGAAGATTTGATCTGGCGGCTGGCGAGGAACAGGAACAGCGCACCGGCAATGCAGAAGAGCATCGCTGTGCCGATGCCCCACGCGACGCCATCCTTGCCGCCGATCATGTCGCTCACCTTGCCGATGAGCCATGCACCAAGACCAACACCAATAAGATTGGCGCTCATCTGCACCGCAGAAACCGCGAGGCCGCGCAGTTGCGGCCCGGCAATCGTGACGATGACGGCATAGACCGGGCCGTTATACGAGGCGCTCAACAGTCCCGCGACCATCAGGAATCCGACCGCAAGGCTGGCATCGTCGGCGCTGACCGCGAGAAGACCAGCGATGGCGGTCAGCAAGGGAATGGCCGATGCGAGCATCGTGGTGTGTCCGGGATCAAAACCGCCGCGCCGCGCGTTGATACGGTCTGCACCCCAGCCTACGGCCAGCCCGCCCACCGATCCCAATATGCCATAAGCGATGGCGACAACGAGACCGGCCTTTGGCAACGAGAAGCCATGGCTGTCGACCAGAAACGAAGCGAGCCAGATGCTCATGCCGTAAATGCCGGTAGCAATACAGGTGATCGCTGCGATAGCATAGGCGATGCCCGGTCGCGCAAAGAGTAAGCGCAAACGCTGCAACAATGGCGCATCGCTCTGCGCCTGCGCGGCGTCTTGCTGCCCCCGTTTTGGCTCGCGCACGGTAAAATACAAAAAGGGTGCGAGCAGCAATCCCGGAATACCCGCTATGAAAAAGGCCCAGCGCCAGCCATGTTCGGACACGACCCAGCCACCCACAAAAAAAGCTAGTGCGGTTCCGATGCCCGAACTGAGATACCAGATGCCGATTGCCGTGGAGCGTTGGTCGGTGCCAAAATAATCGGAAACCAACGACATGCCCGCGGGGGACCCGCCT
>JBJOLA010000218.1:0-10949 GCA_046045815.1 Pseudomonadota bacterium | reverse complement strand
CGCAATTCGGCGCGTTAACCCACTTCTGACATTCCATTCTAACCTTTACTGCGCGATAACCAGATCATGAGCCAAAGGAATTTGCCATGAAGCCGGTATCCACACTGATCATCGCTGCCTGTTTCGCGCTGGCGGGATGCGGCGGGAATGATAAAGCCGCGCTCGATAAACTCGACAGCAAGTTGGGCGGCACCAAGGCGAACGCAGACCCGGCGCTGACGGCAGCACTGGAAGATCAGATCATGGTCGATCCGTCTCTCTCGCAGCAATCAAACGAAGATAGCGTTCGGCCTGCGGATCAGCCCTATCAAGCCCCTATCCCCGCCGATCCTGATTCGGCGCCTACAGCGGCGAATCCCGGGAAGACGCTAGGCGCGCTTGCCGCCGAACAAGCGCAATTGAGCAAAACCAACTTCAACGGCTGCTCGCTTGACGTGCAATATTCTGTTGGCTGGTCTAACCGGCTTCCCGTCGATTTACCGCTCTATCCCAAGGCACGCGTCAGTGAAGCTGCGGGCAGTGACAATGGCGGCTGTAAGCTCCGCGCTGTAACCTATACGAGCGCCGCACCGCCGCGCGCGATGGTTGATTTCTACCTCACGCTGGCAAAGAACGCGGGCTATCAAGCGCACGCCAGCAACGACGCCAGCGGGATAATGGTATCCGGCGTTCGCGCCTCGGATGGCGGCGCATTTTATGTTGTCTTGCAGCCAAGCGGCGTCGGCACCAGCGCCGATCTCGTGTCAAATCGCGGCAGCTAAATTTAGGATGTGTTAACCATAGCGGGGCCAAAAGGGCCCATGCGTTACGGTCGAACCCTGCTGCTTGCTTTTGCGTTCCTCTCGGGATGCGTTGGTCCGCCGAACAATGCGCCAAGGTCACATTCAGGGCCGATGCGGCCACCCAGTATGGACCTCAAGCAATGCCTGGGCGGCCTCACGAGCCTGTCGGCACGCTACACGCTTGTGCCAGCCCAGAATTACGGCGGCGGTTGTTCGACGATATCTTCCATTCAACTGACGTCGGTCGGCATTCCGGTTTCTAACATCAAAGCGATCCAGTGTCCGCTCGCCAAAGCGCTCACCTTATGGGCGCAAGGCCCGATGCAGGCGGCGGCACGGCAATGGTTCGGCAGTTCGGTGGTAAAGCTCGAATCGATGGGGGCCTATGCCTGTCGCAACGTAATTGGCAGGCCCCAAGCGGCGGGACAGCGCTCCGAACATGCGACGGCCAACGCGGTAGATATTGGTGGGTTCGTCCTCGCCGATGGCAGGCGGGTGACGGTGGCATCTGGCTGGCACGGGAGTGACGAGGAACAAGGCTTCCTTCGTGACATCCGGGCGGCGGGCTGCAAACGGTTCCAAACCGTCCTCAGCCCTGACTACAATGGCGCGCACTGGGATCATTTACATTTCGATATGGGACGCGGACCATTTTGCCGCTAAAGGCTGGCTGATGACAGATAAGAAAATCCCCCCGCGGATCTTTGCGCGCGCCGCTCAAGAGGCCGAACAGGCCAAAAAAGGCATCCACACCCCCCAAACCGAAAGCCCAGCGTACAAGCTGGCGTTTCAAGATGAGCAGTTTCTCCTCCGCGAAGATTTGCGACCGGTGCGGTTCCAGCTTGAATTGCTCAAACCTGACCTTCTGCTCGATGAAGCCAAAATCGGATCGACCTTCGTGTTCTACGGTTCGGCGCGCATTCCTGAACCCGGCGTAAAGGCACGGGTTAGCGATCCCAAAGTGGCGGCAAGCCTGGAAGCCAAAGCGCGCTATTATGCAGAGGCGCGCAAGCTTGCCGAACTGGTCAGCAAAGTCGCGCCCGATGCAGACGGCACCCGGCACTTCGTGGTCTGCTCTGGTGGCGGCCCGTCGATCATGGCTGCGGCCAATCGGGGGGCGCATGATGTGGGGGCGGAGTCTATCGGGCTCAACATCGTGCTGCCTCATGAACAAGCGCCCAATGAATATGTGACGCCCTCACTCAGTTTCCAATTTCACTATTTCGCGCTGCGGAAAATGCATTTCCTGCTGCGTGCCCGCGCCGTCGCGGTGTTTCCGGGCGGCTTTGGTACGTTTGATGAAATGTTCGAACTGCTTACCCTCATTCAAACTGGCAAGATCAAGGCGATGCCGGTGCTACTGTTCGGGAAGGAATTCTGGACGCGAGTGATCAACTTCGACGCGTTGGCGCAAGAAGGCGTGATTTCAGCAGAGGATACCAACCTCTTCCACTTCGTCGAAACAGCAGAAGAGGCTTGGGATATCGTACAGGATTATTACTGAACGACTATTTGGCAGCAGGCGCGGCAGGAACAGCCGCAGGGGCACCTTCAGCCGGTGCTGCGGCAACTGCTTCTTCCTTTGGAGCCGCTGGGATCGGCTTGTTCGACCCTTGCGCGTTCAAGTAAACGATCAGATCGGCGCGGTCTTCCGGCTTGGAAAGGCCCGCAAAGCTCATCTTGGTGCCAGCGGCCATCTTCTTCGGGCTGGCGATCCAATGATCGAGTGAGGCCCAATCCCACGTGCCACCGAATTTAGACACATCAGCGGAATAAGCGAAGCCGGCGACGCTACCCTGCTTGCGGCCCATCACACCGTATAGGTTGGGGCCAATGCCGTTCGCGCCGCCAGCCGTGATCGTGTGGCACGAGGTGCACTTTTTGAAGATTTCGGCACCCTTGGCCGGATCACCTTTGGAAAAATCAGTCGGTTTGACGGGGCCGGAAGCCTCAGTCGGGCTTTCATCGGCGACTTCGTAACCGCCCTTTTCGACCTTTTCGTGGTTGAAATATTCGCCCGACACAATCGTGGTGCCCAGCGCGATGATACCGCCAAACAGCATCCAACCAGCCAGCGTATTTGTGCGATCATCCATGCTCGAAAAGCCCCGTGAAATTGCCTGTGTTTAGAATCGGGCTTCCCTTAGTCGGCTGCGGGGAACACCGCAAGCATGGTTGCGCCCTTTCTGCTTCACCCCTAAGCGCGCGGGCATGGAAAACTATCCCGCTCCCGCCCGCCCGCTTGTCGCCGCGATGATGGCCGCTGCCGCCGCAGAGCCCGCGCGCGCCGTATCGTTTCAAGGGGCACCCGGCGCAAATTCCCACATTGCCGTCAATCAAGCGATCCCGGGCGCGCTGCCGCTGCCCTGCTTCAGCTTTGAAGATGCGATTGATGTCGTGCGCGATGGGCGTGCGGGTTCCGCGATGATCCCGATTGAAAATTCGCTTCACGGTCGGGTGGCGGACATTCATTTTCTGCTACCCGAATCAGATTTAGTCATCACTGGCGAATATTTCCTGCCAATCCGATACGAGCTGATGGGCGTTGGCGACATGAGCGCGGTTAAGGAAGCAATCAGCCACCCGCAAGCGCTTGGCCAGTGCCGCCACTGGCTCCGAAACAAGGGAATCACTCCAGTCGCTTACCCCGATACAGCGGGCGCGGCGGCACAAGCAGCCGAACTTAATGACCCAAGCATCGCGGCGATTGCGCCAATTGGGGCGGCGGCGATTTATGGCCTCAAAACGTTGGCGTCTGGTCTCGAAGATTCCGACGATAATATGACCCGCTTCGTCATCCTCGCCAAATCTTGCACACCGATCACGAACGACGGCACCGTGATGACGACATTGATATTTGAACTCAAGAATGTCCCCGCCGCGCTCTACAAAGCGATGGGCGGCTTTGCGACAAACGGCGTTAACATGACGAAGCTTGAGAGCTATCAGGTGGGCGCGAGCTTCGCTGCGACTACCTTCTTTGCCGATATCGAGGGCCATCCAGATGATCCAGCAGTTGCGCGCGCGCTGGAGGAATTGGCGTTCCATTCCAAATCTGTCCGCCTGCTCGGCACCTACCCCCAGGCCCGCAAACGGGGGTAGACAGCGCTCCCCTTTTACCGTCATCTCCCCCGATACCCGAATCGGGTTGAGGAGCGTGAATTGGGCTGGAAACCGTGGATCATTCTCATTGGCATGGCCGCCCTTGCCACCCCTCTCGTCGCGCTGAGCGACGCTGCCCCTGAAGTCATCCTTGCCACGCCGGGAAGTGCGGGTGGATCAGGCGGAGCAATCGAACGTTTCACGATGCGTTTTTCCGAAGCGATGGTGCCACTGGGCGATCCGCGCGCGACGTCCCCGATCAATATGAAATGCGCCGTGGGCGGCACGGGGCGTTGGGTTGATCCCCAGACTTTCGTGTATGATTATGAGAAACCTCTGCCCGGCGGGATTAGCTGCGACGCCACACTGCGCGATGGGTTGGCGAGTGCGCTCGGTATTGCCACCGTCGGCCGGAACGCATTCAAGATCGACACCGGCGGCCCTTCAGCGCGCGCGGTGCTGCCGGGAACCTACGATGGGGATATTGAAGAGGATCAAGTCTTCCTCGTCGCGACCAATGTTGCCGCCACCAAGGCCTCTGTTGCTGGCGCGGGTTACTGCGCGGTGGACGGAATCGGTGAAAAGATCGCGCTCGATGTGCTGGACAGTGCGACAGCGACGAAGCTGCTCGGCGATCTTGGCATTCAAGATTGGAACGTCCGCAATTTCCTTGACGAAGCAGGACTCCCCGCCACCCCGCCTGCGAGTGTGCGAGACCGTGCCGCTGCCTATCAGAGCGTGATGGCGGTCAAATGTCGCCGTCCACTGCCGCCGGGCAAGGATATTTCATTGGTGTGGGCGAGTGGCATTGCGAGCGCGGATGGCCGGGTATCGGGCCGCGATCAGCGCTTTGATTTCACTGTCCGCAAGGAATTTGAGGCGCGCTTTGAATGTAGCCGGGTCAATCCACAAGCAGGCTGTAATCCCGTTGAATCGGCTTATGTTCGGTTTAGCGCGGACATCCCGATGGCACAGGCGCAGGCGGTGAGACTGAGCTTTCCTGATGGGACATCGCTCAGTCCCAAATTTTCCGAAGAAGACAAACACAAGGCTTTTGTTTCCGACCTCGAATTTGCCGGGCCACTCCCGGCGGCGACCAAGGGGAATGTCACCGTCCCGGCCGATGTGATGGATGAAAGCGGGCGCAAGCTTGCCAACGCCCCGCGCTTCCCGCTGGAGATCCGGATTGATGAAGCACCGCCGCTGATCAAATTTGCGGCTGACTTCGGGATCATCGAGGCAAAGGAAGGCGGCGTTTTGCCCGTTACCGTGCGCGCGGTGGAGCCTGCGCTTGCCCAGCGGGTGAACGTGGTGAACGGCGCACAGCTCCGCGTTGAGGCGTCTGACGGAGAGATTGCCAAATGGCTGCGCGACATCGACAATGCGGGCGATAGCGACGTCCGCACAGAAAAGGTTGGCGGCGAAGAAAAGGAAATCAACTATACCGGCAGTGCGTCGATCCTGGGCGGCAAGGGCAGCGCGATCAGCCTCGGCCTGCCAGGCAAGGGCAAAGAGTTTGAAGTCGTCGGGATACCACTCAAGGACCCTGGTTTCTACGTGGTCGAGATGGCCAGCCCAGCCCTGGGCCGGGCGCTATTGGGCCGGGACGCACCGCGTTATGTTGCAGCGGGGGCGCTTGTCACCAACATGTCCGTGCATTTCAAATGGGGACGTGAGGCATCGCTTGTCTGGGTCACATCGCTCGACAATGCTGCCGTCGTTGCAGGCGCTGACATTCGGGTGACCGACAGCTGCAGCGGTGCCGTGCTCGCCAAGGGCACCAGCGACAATTCCGGGCGGCTGATCATCACCTCTGGCCTACCTGCGCCCGAAACCTATGGCTCTTGCGACGGTAGCGAGAGCCATCCCCTGATGATCTCCGCGCGCAAATCCGGTGATTTCAGCTTCAACATGACGAGCTGGGATAAGGGCATCAGCCCGAGCGATTTTGATCTTAGCTACGGCTATTCCGACGCGACCGACATCATCCACACCGTTTTTGACCGGACCCTGATCAAGGCGGGTGAAACGATCAATATGAAGCAAATATTGCGCCATCCTGCGGGCAGTGGTTTTGCGTTTGCGGACGGGATCAGCGGCACGCTCAACATCACGCACAACGGTTCTGATACCAAGTTTGAGGTGCCCTTCGCCATCGGTAAGGACGGCGCAGGAGAGGCAAGCTGGACGGCCCCCAAGGGCGCACCGCAGGGCACATACGCAATAAGTTACGACGTTGGTGACGAGACGATTTATTCTGAACAAACATTCCAAGTCGATGAGTTCCGCCTGCCCACGATGCGCGCGACGATCAGCGGACCCAAAGGCGCGCTGGTCCGGCCCAAAGCGATCCCGCTCGATCTGTTCGTCGGCTATCTTTCAGGCGGCGGCGCGCCGGGGCTGCCGGTCAGCATCCGGACCGCGTTCGATTCCGATGAGTCTGCGCCCGACGGATGGGATGACTGGAGCTTTGGCGGCCGCGCGGTTCAGGAAGGCGTGAAGCCGCTGAACGGCGAGGGCGAAGAAGACCCGGTCCCTCAGCCCCTCGCACAGACGCTGCCGGTGACGCTGGGCAGTGACGGCACTGCGAAGACCAGCATCCCCGTCACGCAGGAGATCGAGGCGGGCAGCCGGATGACGGTCGAGATGGACTATGAAGATGCAAATGGAGAGACGTTGACCGCCAGCAATTCGCTGTCCCTCCTGCCGGCAGCTGTGCGCGTGGGCCTCAAAACCGACGGTTGGCTGATGCGGGATAATGATCTGCGATTGCGGATGGTGACGGTTGATCCCGACGGCAACCCGCTCAAGGGTCGGCTCGTCCGGGTTGAGGTCTATAGCCGCGAAGTGCTGACATCGCGGCGGCGGTTGATCGGCGGATTCTATGCCTATGATAACCAGCAGAAGATAGCCAAAATCGGTGCAGGTTGCACGACGACCACCGACGCACAGGGCCTTGCGACATGTCAGCTTGCGCCGGGAATTTCGGGTGAAGTAACGGTTGTCGCGACATCAACTGACGCGGACGGCAACCTCGCCCGCTCGGTGAAATCAGTCTGGCTGGCGGGTGAAGATGAATGGTGGTTCGGCGGCGACAATGGGGACCGGATGGACCTTGTGCCCGAAGCCAAAAGCTACAAAGCGGGCGAGACCGCCAAGTTCCAGGTGCGGATGCCCTTCCGCGCCGCAACCGCTTTGGTGACTGTAGAACGCGAAGGCGTGCTCTCGAGCTTCGTGACGCAGATTTCGGGTAAGGACCCCGTCGTCTCCGTGCCCTTGCCCGGCAGTTATGCGCCCGATGTTTATGTTTCGGTGATGGCGGTGCGCGGCCGGGTTGGCGGGTTCAACCTGTGGCTTGCGGATTTTGCGCGCGATTGGAAACTGCCCTTCTTCAGCAGGGAGGGGGCGTCTCCCACCGCGCTGGTTGATTTGTCGAAGCCCAGTTATCGGCTTGGCATTGCAAAGGTGAAAGTCGGCTGGGAGGCGCACCAACTGGGCGTTACCGTCACGACGGACAAGCCCAAATACGGCGTCCGCGAAACCGCCAATGCTGAGGTGACGGTCAAAGAGCCGGACGGCAAGCCCGCACGGTCCGCTGAAATTGCCTTCGCGGCGGTTGATGAGGCTTTGCTCCAATTGTCGGACAATGAAAGCTGGAAAATTCTTGACGCGATGATGGGTGAACGACCGATCTCGGTCCTCACGTCAACCGCGCAAACTCAGGTGGTGGGCAAGCGCCATTACGGCAAGAAGGCGGTTGAAGCAGGCGGCGGCGGCGGTGATGCTCAGGCCGGCGTCACGCGCGATGACTTCAAGCCAATGCTGCTTTGGCGCGGGCGGGTGAGGCTTGATGGGAACGGCAAGGCGCGCATCCCCGTGCAGCTGTCAGAGGCGCTCTCTTCGTTCCGCTTGGTCGCAATCGCCACGTCGGGCGCAGACAAGTTCGGCACGGGGCAAGTCTCGGTGCGGACCAGCCAGGATTTGCAACTTTTCTCAGGCCTGCCCCCGCTGGTGCGGGCGGGTGACTGGTTCGGCGCGAGCTTCACACTGCGCAACGCATCTGATCATCCGATGCGGGTGACGGCGACAGTTGCGGTAACGCCGAGCGTTGCCAAGGGGCCGCCGCTGACGGTCGATATTCCAGCGGGCGGCGCAGTGCCCGTCACATGGAACCTGACGGCACCCGCAGGCGTTGATAAGCTTGACTGGGCAGTGGAGGCAAAATCGTCGGACGGCAAAGGGATGGACCGGATTGCTGTCTCGCAGGAAGTGATTCCGGCCGTGCCCACCGAAGTCTGGGCTGCTACGCTCGCGCATGTTGGCAGTAACGTGCCAATCCCCGTTATGACACCGCTGGGTGCGCTGGCGGGCGGCTTTGTGGATGTAAAGCTCTCCGACACGCTTGCGCCGCCGCTCGCCGGGGTGCGGTCCTACATGGCGGGCTATCCCTATGATTGTTTTGAACAACGGTTGAGCCAAGCGGTCGTACTCGGCAACGTTGGTTCGTGGAACATGCTGGCAGGTGAAATTCCAGCCTATTTGGACCGGGATGGCTTGCTCCGCTATTTCCCGATGGAAAGGATCGAAGGCTCCGAAGCACTGACCGCCTATGCACTGTCGATGACATCCGAAGCAGGCTTCATCATTCCAGACGGGCCGCGTGCAAAGATGATCGAAGCAATGAAGGCGGTTGTCGATGGTCGTCTCAAGCGGGACGGTGCATGGGGCGGTGACGCCCGGATCATCCGGATTGCGGCGCTGGCCGCGCTGGCCCGCAGCGGTGAGGCAACACCGGCGATGCTCGGATCGAACCAGCTGGCACCCGCCGATATGCCCACCTCTGCGCTGGCTGATTGGCTGGTCGCGATTGAACGCACCAGGGGGGCGAATACAGCACTCCGCGACGTCGCCGAACGAACGCTTCGACAAAGGCTCGTCTACGAAGGATCTCGGCTCGATCTGGCGGACCGTCAAAATTCGCCGTGGTGGATGATGGTTTCCACCGATGAGATGGCGATCAAGGCGCTGATCGCCGTGCTGGGCCGTCCGGGCTGGAAAGACGAAGGCCCCAAGATGATGATCGGGGTTTCACTCCGTCAGCTGCGCGGGCACTGGGATACGACGCCCGCCAATGCTTGGGGTACAATCGCCGCGCGGCGGTTTGCAACGCTCTATCCCGCGAATGCGATCAGCGGGATCACAACGATATCACTTGGCTCACAAAGCAAATCGCAAGGCTGGCCCATGCCGAGCGACGCTGGGCCACTGCGACTGCCTTTGCCCTACGTACAAACCCCGCTGACGCTGACGCAAAGTTCTGGCGGCGCGGGGCCGTGGGCGATGGTTTCTGTCTCCGCCGCCGTGCCGCTCACAAAACCGCTGTTCGCGGGCTATAAAATTGAGAAGCAAATCTCAATCCTCTCGCAAAAGGTGAAGGGTCAGTTCACGCGCGGCGATGTGATCAAAGTGTCGATCACAGTGGATGCAACGGCGGAACGCAACTGGGTGGTCGTCAGCGATCCGGTGCCGCCCGGCGCGACAATCATCGGCAACATCGGCGGGCAATCTCAGATCCTCGCTGGTCAAGCCCAAGGCGGTCAAGGCGGCCAGTTCGCGACGACAGATATTCACGGCAAACCCGTGCTGCTGATCTACGGCGTCCAACCCGCTTATGTAGAACGCGGCAAGGAGGCATGGCGCGGATATTTCGAATGGGTTCCGCGTGGGCGCTTCACCACCGAATATGCGGTGCGGCTAAACGGTTCCGGGCAATTCTCCCTGCCGCCAACGCGGGTGGAGGCCATGTATTCACCTGACATCCGCGCGGTGACGCCCAATGCGCCGGTGACGGTGTTGATGCGCTAGCCATTCCCGTCATGTTGCGGCATTAGGGGGTATGTCCACCCGTTTTGATCAGCTCACCAACCGCCGCGCCATTATCGACCGTCGCCAGCTCAGCGATGCTCTTGGCACGCTCTCGGGTGACGGCGACACAAAGTTGCGGGCGGTTTGCGTGGCACTGCTCAAACCCGCTCTCGATGCGGGTCGCGAAGAAATCGCCCGGCGGCTGTCTGCCAGTCCTCAATCCGGGCGTGATGCGGCATCGGGCCAGGCGTTCCTCGTCGACCAACTTCTCCGCCTGATCTTCGATTTCACCACCCAGCGGCTCTATCCGCTCAACAACCCAACGGCATCCGAACGGCTGACTTTAGTGGCAGTCGGCGGCTATGGGCGGGGCGAGATGGCACCCTTTTCGGATGTCGATATCGCCTTCCTGACCCCCTACAAGCAAACCGGCTGGTCAGAACAAGTGATCGAATCGATCCTCTATACGCTGTGGGATCTGGGGCTGAAGGTGGGCCATTCCAGCCGCTCGCTCGATGAAATGGTCAAGATGTGTAAATCGGACCTCACGATCCGCACAGCCATGCTCGAATCCCGCTATGTGTGGGGCGATCAGTTGCTGTATGACGAGGCATCGGCGCGGTTTGACAAGGATGTGCTGGCAGGCACCGCGCGCACCTTCGTCACCGATAAGCTCGCCGAACGCGATGCGCGGCACAAACGGATGGGCGATAGCCGCTATGTGGTTGAGCCCAACCTCAAAGAGGGCAAGGGCGGCCTGCGCGATCTCCACACACTTTTCTGGATCGGCAAATATATCCACCGGGTGCAGAGCGTGGCCGAACTGGTCGAACGCGGCCTGCTTTCAAAGGAAGAACTCCGCCAGTTCCAGAAAGCCGAGAATTTTCTGTGGGCAGTGCGATGCCATCTCCACGCGATCACGGGGCGGGCGGAGGAGCGGCTGACCTTCGACGTGCAGCGAGAGATTGCCTCACGGATGCGCTACAATGATCGTCCGGGCCGTTCGGCGGTGGAGCGCTTCATGCAGCATTATTTCCTCAACGCGAAACAGGTCGGCGATCTGACCGGCGTGTTCCTCGCCCATCTCGATGATAGCTTTGCCGAGAAGGGACGCCGGTTCAGCTTGGCCGGTTTCCGCCGCGCACCGCGCAAGCTGGAAGGGTTCGTGCTCGACCGGGGACGGCTCGCGCTGCCATCTGA
>JBJOLA010000190.1:0-4541 GCA_046045815.1 Pseudomonadota bacterium | reverse complement strand
CCAAGCGTCGCGATCACATGGGCCGAAACCAGCGGACGATACGCGCCTTGCTTCACATCTTCCTCGCGAGACCAGATGAGCTTTACCGGATGCTCTATCTGCATCGCAATTTTCGCGGCCTGGCCGATGATCTGATAATAAGGCGGGAAGCGCCGCCCAAAGCCGCCGCCGATAATCATCGGGTGGAAGGTAACATCATCCGACGATAAGCCGGACGCCTTGGCCGCGATCATCTTGGCCGAAAGCGGGTCTTGCACCCCGCCCCACAGATCAAGCTTGCCGTCCTTGTGGTGGGCGGTAAGCGCAAGTGGCTCCATTGTGGCGTGATGGAGGAAGGGCACTCGGTAGACGGCATCCACACTGGCTGCTGTGCCCGCTGCCCCAATCGCCTTGTCTTGTTCGGCGATGATGGACGCGCTTGAAACACTGCCTTTGCCGCCGTCGCTGAATTTGGGCGAGAGTGCCTCCAGCCCTTTGTGCGCCGCCCAATAGCCTGACGCGACCACGACCACGGCATCGTCCAGCTGGATCACCTTTTCCACGCCTTTGACTGCCATCGCGGGCGCGGGATCGACGGAAGTCAGCTTGCCACCGCGCACGGGTGCGGCGAGTATTGTCGCAACGCGCATCTCAGGCAGGGCAAAATCAATGCCATAAACTGCGCGGCCATCAACTTTTTCGGGCACGTCAAAGCGGGGCACAGGTTTGCCGATATATTTGTAGTCTTTGGCGGCTTTGAGCGGGGGGTCGACCACCAGATCGCGGGCGGCGGCTGCCTCTGCCAGTTCGCCGTAGCGCAGTGATTTGCCGCTCTTGGTGTGAGTCACCAGACTATTACCCGTTGTGAGTTCAGCCGCCGGGACGCCTAACCGCGCTGCGGCTTCATCGACTAGCGCCAATCGTGCCGCTGCGCCCACAACCCGCATCCCGTTCTGCCCGGTAAAACGGACCGCCGATGATCCGCCGGTGGTCTGCATATTCATTGAGCGCGCCATCATCGACACCAAAGACTTTGGCAGTGAACCCGTCAAACCCGGGTGGCCCGACATTTCGCCGAGGAAACCCTTTATCAGTGCGACATTGGCAAAGGCAGATTCGCTCGGAGCGAGTTCGACCTTTATCTTGCTCCAGTCCGCATCAAGCTCCTCAGCGAGCATTTGCGCCAGCGCGGTGTTTGATCCCTGCCCGAAATCGATGTGCGGCGAATAGAGGGTGACAGTATCATCGTGGCCAATCTTGAGCCAAGTGGCAAAGGAAGCTTCGCCCTTGCCCGCAGTCAGAGTGGCTGCGCGCGATGTTGCGCGTCCGTCTGCCATGTGGATGGCAAACACGCCGCCGCCGACGATGGCTGCACCGCCAATGAGAAAGGCTCTGCGTTTCACACCCATCATGCGGCTCCTGCAACAGAGTGAATCGCGGCCCGGATCCGTGTGTAGGTGCCGCAGCGGCAAATGTTGGTCATGGCCGCGTCGATATCCGCATCACTGGGGCGGGGATTGGATTTGAGGAGCGCCGTCGCCGCCATGATCTGGCCAGACTGGCAATATCCGCACTGCGGCACTTCATGATCAATCCACGCTTGCTGGAGCGCGCTCAACTTGCCATCGTGGCTTATCCCTTCGATGGTCGTGATCGCTTTGCCCGCTACGTCGCTAATGGGGATGCTACACGATCGGGTGACGACGCCATCGACATGGACGGAGCAAGCGCCACATGCCGCAATGCCGCAGCCAAATTTGGTGCCCGTCAGGCCCAGTTCCTCGCGGATCGCCCAGAGAAGCGGTGTATCGGGTTCAGCGGTAAAGCTCATAGGTTTGCCGTTGACCGTTGCTGCTATCGTCACTGTACCACTCCTTGCGGGCCTATTGCGTTGTGATTAGCAACTTGTCAGGACGGTTGCAATTGATCCATCCCGTTCGTTAGAGCTGCCAACATGTCTGATACCCAAATCCCAACCCCCGAAAGTCTTGTGGCCCGGATCACCCGGTTGCTGACGGTGACGCCGCTTGGTGAGAATCGTTTTCAAGGATCGCGGATGCCCGGAGGCGTTGGCCGGGTTTTTGGGGGCCAGGTGATTGGCCAGGCATTGATGGCCGCCACTGCGGCGGTAGAGCCAGACCGGATCGCGCACTCCCTCCATGCTTACTTCATGCGCGGCGGCAGCGAGGATCATGAGATTACGTACCGGGTTGAGCGTGATTTTGACGGCGGCAGCTTTTCCACCCGGCGGGTGATTGCGCTGCAACAGGACCGGCCGATCCTGTCTATGACAGCGTCATTCCAAAAGCTTGAACAGGGATTTGAACATCAGGACGTTATGCCCGATGTCCCCCCGCCTGAGGATCTGCCCAATGAGTTCGAACAACGGGCGCGTGTTGCCCATTTGATACCAGAGGAAAAGCGGGAGGAATTTCTGCGCCCGCGCGCCATAGAGTTTCGCGCCGTTGAAAACCGCCACTGGATGAGCAGCGAACCCCAACCTCCCGTCACCCATAGCTGGTTCCGAACGGTTGCGCCGCTTCCCGACGATCCGGTAATGCACCGCGCGATGCTCGCTTATATGTCGGACATGACGTTGCTGGGGACATGTTCCCTGCCGCACGGCGTTAGTTGGATGAAGGGTGAGATCATGGGCGCCAGCCTAGATCATGCGCTCTGGCTTCACGGGGATTTCCGCTGTGATGACTGGTTGCTCTACGTGACTGAGAGCCCTTGGGCGGGCCGGGGGCGAGGCTTCAATCGCGGCAAGATCTTCACCCGCGACGGCCGGTTGATCGCCGACGCAACGCAAGAAGGCCTCATCCGCAAAATTACGCCAAAACCGTGAAAAAACCCGGCAGACAGGATCGTCTGCCGGGTATGAGTTTAAAGGCTATCGCGAGTCGATAACCCTCGGGTCGCAGGGCTTCGATAGCGCGAAGAGATTACGTGTCTGTGACGAAGCGCACAGTCGGCCAGAATCTACTTCTGAAACAACCGCCTGAAAGAGTGCCAAAGCGACGGCTTGCGCATTTCTGGAAGGGTTTGCTCCGTGGCCCGCAGCAAATAATGGGCGAGCAGGAGCGCTTGGTTGTGGGTCATCAAGAGATCACTGGCATTGATCTGCTCACTTTTGAGCGAAATCTCTGATCGCGTGCTTTGCAGGCGCAAATGAAGGTTCGTCCCATATGTCCGGTGGGTCCAGCCCACCAGCACGCCGAGATCATTTTCACTATATTTCCGGTCCGGGTGAGCGGCTGAAGCGGGGTGGGACATTGGCCAATTCCTGTATTACCCGTATCGGCACAGTCTTGGCTTTTGCGACAAAGAGTCAAGGCGTTGGTGGCTGCTCGGGTGCGAGCCAAACCTCACTTTGCGCGCTTCAAAATATCACGAGGCCGCGCTAATTTTGAAACGAGAGGATATTGACCCATCCAATTTCCCGGGGGATCATATCGGCAGACGAGGAAATCCTCCTCATCGTTTGCGGCCAGTGCGCAGCCGACGCGTGCTGTATTTCCCCAAATCAGCTGTGTGTAATGGCCGACGTCAACCCAGTTGCCGCTCTTCGCGACATCGGGGAAGCGGCCATTTTTGTAGAGCGTTTTCTCGTTGATCCAGGATTCAACCATTTGTTCAAGGGTGTAAGCGCCAGTCGTTCCTGCCCACAGATTTTCGCCTTCGGCAGATTGTTCGGCATGTTCGAATGTTCGGGATGCGGCAAGATGTTGGGCCCAAGCTGCGGCGTGGGCGGCAAGCTTGTCATCCCAGCGGAGCGGAACTGCACCGAGAGCCTGTCGTTCAACATTATGGCGGTTGAGTAGGCGTGCTGCGCGATCTGCTGGTTTTTGCGGTGATGCCGCGATCAAAATCAGGCCGACAACAATGAACCCCAAAACGTGACGCAACATAAACCCTCCCAGCACGCAGGCAATCGTGGTAGCGGCCTGCATGACCATTTCAGAGCCCCTCGCCCTCTACATACACTGGCCGTTCTGCGTTTCCAAATGCCCTTATTGCGATTTTAACAGCCATGTTCGTGATGCCGTGGATCAGGAGGCTTGGCGCGCCGCACTTTTGACGGATATTGAGCACGAAGCCTCAGTGTTTGAACGGCGACCCTTGACGTCGATCTTCTTTGGCGGTGGGACGCCCTCGCTGATGCCGCCACAAACCGTCGCGGCCTTGATCGAGCGGGCCGAGGAACTTTGGGGGTTTGCGGACGATATCGAAATCACGCTGGAGGCGAACCCATCATCGGTAGAGGCGGCCCGCTTTGCCGATCTCGCACAGGCCGGGATCAACCGGGTTTCACTCGGCCTGCAGTCGCTTGATGATGACGCGCTGAGATTTCTCGGACGCGCGCACGGTGTATCGGAAGGGTTGGCGGCACTCGGTACGGCCCAACGCCATTTCACCCGCGTGAGCTTTGATCTCATTTATGCGCGGCCCGGACAATCGCTCGGCGAATGGGAAGCAGAACTGGGTCGCGCACTGACGTTTGGAACCGAACATCTTTCGCTATATCAGCTCACGATTGAGCCGGGCACCCGCTTTGCGAC
>JBJOLA010000148.1:0-3835 GCA_046045815.1 Pseudomonadota bacterium | reverse complement strand
GCCCGGAGTCGATCACGATCCGCACACCGTCTATCGTCAAGCTGGTTTCTGCGATTGACGTTGCAAGGATGATCTTGCGGTCGTCTCCTCTGCGGATCGCCGCGCGTTGTTCAGCGGGATCTAGACTGCCGTGGAGCCGGTGGACAGTCGCCGCGACACCCTCCAACCGCTCCGCAGTCCGTTCGATCTCGGCAACACCGGGGAGGAAGGCGAGGATATCACCCGTCTCCTCGGCCAAAGCGAACCGGATTGCGGCGGCCATCTCATCCTCTATCCGGGCTTCGGTTTTGCGACCGATATGGCGCACGGTGAGCGGATGGCTTCGCCCTTCGCTTTCGATCACACCGCCACCCATCAGTGCTGAAAACCGGCCACCGTCGAGCGTTGCGGACATGGCGATCAGCCGCAGATCCGGGCGGAAGGCCGCCTGGGTATCAAGTGCAAGTGCCAAACCGAAATCGCTATCCAGGCTGCGTTCGTGCACTTCATCAAACAGCACTGCCGATACACCGGCGAGTTCAGGGTCGGCCTGAATGCGGTTGCGGAAAATGCCTTCGGTCAGCACGAGAATGCGCGTGGCGGCGGATTGCTTCGCGTCCATCCGCGTCGCGTAGCCGATCAACTTGCCAACCGGCTCGCCCGCCAATTCGGCCATGCGTTCAGCAGCGGCGCGTGCAGCGAGACGGCGGGGAGAAAGCAGCAATATCTGCCCGCCGCACCACGGCTGATCCAATAAAGCAGGCGCAACGGCAGTGGTTTTGCCCGCGCCCGGCGGTGCAATCAGAACAAGATTGGGCGCATCTCTGAGTGACGCCAGCAGCGCTGGCAGAACAAAATGGATCGGCAGCGCGTCAATATGCCCGGGCAATCGCAAACTCGACGGCTTCGATCAGTGCATTCTTGGCTGCCCCGCCGGGAAATGGGCCGAGCGCATCTATCGCCTTCTGGCCGTAGTGGCGGGCGCGCATCAATGTATCTTCAATCGCGCGAGAGTCCGTGAGCAGTTGTTTGGCGATAGCAAGATCGTCGTCCGTGACCCGTCGCCCTTCCATCGCTGCTCGCCAGAAATCCTTTTCGGTTTGGCTTCCACGTGCGTGTGCCAAGATGACGGGGAGGGTGATCTTGCCGTCGCGGAAATCATCGCCCACGCCTTTGCCCATCGTTTCCGCGTCCGACGCATAGTCAATCGCATCGTCCACCAGCTGGAAAGCGATGCCAAGATTGCGGCCATAACTGTCGAGCGCCTCCTCGGTTGCTTCATCGCGCTCAGCAATAACCGCCGATATCCGGCAGGCAGCTGCGAACAAGGCCGCTGTCTTCGCGCCGATGATGTCGAGATATTTATCTTCGCCGGTCGTGATTTGGCGTTGGGCGGTCAGTTGGTTAACCTCCCCTTCCGCGATTACTGCGCTGGCATTTGACAATATCTTGAGCACTTTGAGGCTGCCGTCCTCCACCATCAGCTCGAAAGACCGGCTGAACAGGAAATCGCCGACAAGGACGCTTGCCGGATTGCCCCAAATGATATTGGCCGTGCGCCGACCGCGCCGCAGGTCTGATCCGTCAACCACGTCATCATGGAGCAAGGTCGCGGTGTGGATGAACTCCACCGATGCGGCGAGCTTATGGTGCCGGTCTCCCGAATAATCGAGCAGTGCCGCCGTCGCGAGTGTCAACATTGGGCGCAGGCGTTTTCCACCGCCCGCGATCAAATGCCCAGCCAGTTCCGGGATGAGGGGAATCTGTGATTGCATCCGGTCCAGGATCACCGCGTTGACCTTGTTCATCGCGGGCGCGACCAAAGCGACGAGGGGATCAAGCGAGGGAACCCGTTCTGGGCCGATGCGGTGGAGCGATGCCGTCATAATGGCCGCCTCACTGGCCCGCTCTCCCGACGAACGCAAGTGCATTTGATGCCATTCCACTTGCATCAAACGCGGTTTGCCGGAAAAGGGTTGGCTCAAGGAGCCACTATGTCAGAAAACCCTCTTCAGCATTTCCGCCAGAGCATCGATAATATCGATGCGTCGCTGGTCTATATGCTCGCGGAACGCTTCAAAGTGACGCAGGCAGTGGGGCGTTACAAGGCCGAAGCGGGGTTGCCGCCCGCCGATCCCAGTCGGGAAGTGGCGCAAGTCGCCCGCCTTCGTGCACTGGCGGCGGAAGCGGGTCTCGATCCCGATTTCACCGAGAAATTCCTGCGCTTCATCATCGACGAGGTGATTCGCCACCATGAGAAAATCTCAGCCGACGTTTAGCTTGTCGCTGTGCCAATCAGACTCGCATTGGCATCAACACGTAGAGCGCAGCGGCCTTTTCATTTTCGCGGATCAAAGTCGGGGCGGCGGCGTCGGCGAGGTGGACCTCAACCGTATCGCTTGAGACCTGCTGGAGGATTTCCATCAGATAGCGTGCGTTGAAACCAATCTCGATCGGGTCTGAGCTATAGTCGCCCGGCACTTCCTCGGTCGCCGTGCCGTTTTCGGGCGACGTGACCGACAGAGTGATCTTATCCTTCTCAACCGCCATCTTGACCGCACGGGTCTTTTCACTGGCAATCGTCGCGACGCGGTCCACACCTTCCATGAAGCTCTTGGGATCAATCCGGAGCAGCTTATCGTTGCCCGTCGGGATGACCCGGCTATAGTCCGGGAACGTGCCATCGATCAGCTTTGACGTGAGCACTGCTGCACCCAGCACGAAGCGAATTTTGCTGGGCGAAAGCGATACCTCAACCGTGCCGTCAACCTCGTCGAGCAATTTGCGGAGCTCGGCAATGCATTTGCGGGGCACGATGATGTCTGGCATCCCTGCCGCGCCTTCGGGCCGGGCGACTGTGACGCGCGCCAGACGGTGACCGTCCGTGGCAGCGGCCTTGAGCACAGGATCCGCATCATCGGTGACATGCATGAAAATGCCATTGAGATAGTAACGCGTTTCTTCGGTGCTGATCGCGAACCGGGTCGAATCGATGATCTGGCGGAGCGTCGCGGCGGGGAGATCAAACTTGGTCGGCAGTTCACCTTCTGCAATCACCGGGAAATCATCACGCGGCAATGTGGAGAGGTTGAAGCGTGCGCGCCCTGCGTTAATCGCCATCTTGCCGTCAGCGGCTTCGAGAGAAACCTGACTGCCTTCGGGAAGCTTGCGGGCGATATCGAACAATGTGTGCGCGGAGACGGTGGTAGAACCTGCTGTTTCGACCTGCGCCTCAACACTTTCATTGATCTGGAGATCAAGATCGGTGGCCATCAACCGGATTGAGCCATCGGTATTGGCCTCGATCAACACGTTCGACAGGATCGGAATCGTGTTGCGCCGCTCGACCACCGATTGGACGTGCCCAAGGCTCTTCAAAAGCGTTGCGCGTTCGATTGTCGCTTTCATTCAATATTCCCCGGGATATCGCCCAAAGCTGAGCGCAATTGATTGAGCGGCGCTTATAACGCCAATTGCGCCAGTTGCCAGTAGCTTTCATGAACAAGAATGACGCGAAGGGCAAGACTTGCAGGCGCGGCATTTTCACCGCAGAGTGACGGCATGACATTGCAAGGCCGCATCTTCATCGCTCGCCACGGCGAGACTGTGTTCAACGCCGCTGAGCGGATGCAAGGGAAGGCCAGTATCCACACCCCGCTGACCCGCGCAGGCTTTGCTCAGGCCGACAAAATGGGCAGCGCGCTTGCGAGTTGGCTGGGCACGAAACAGTCGCTTTCGCTCTGGTCTTCCACCGCCGGGCGTGCGCTGCAAACACTGGCGATTATTGCCGAACATATTGGCGAGGATTGGCACGGTGCCACGGTCGATGATCGGTTGCAGGAGATTGATGTCGGCG
>JBJOLA010000068.1:0-3038 GCA_046045815.1 Pseudomonadota bacterium | reverse complement strand
TACGGGGCGGAGCTGACCCCATGCGGGCAATGATCCGATCACATTTGACCCGGACTTCGCCGTCAGTCGTGTCAAACGTGATGAAGCCGGGTTCGACAAGGCTTGGCGTCGTGTCCGCGCGGACGATCATGCGTCCAGCGTCACGCGCGGCAAACAACGCCTTTACGTTGGCATCCTTGGCCGTCGAAAATTCAGGGCCGCGATTGACAATTGTCACGATATTGCGCTGTTCAGGATCAGCCGCCAACCCCAGCGCATTCTCAATCCCGGCATCGCCGCCCCCAACCACAGCAATATGTTCGTCAACATATTCCGTGGGATCATCGAGCGAATATTGAACATGGGGCAGATCACCACCCGGGCAACGCATCAGATTTGGATTGCCCTGGGTGCCAATAGCGAGAATCACAGTTTCCGCTCGGATTTCGTCCCCAGAAACCAGCCGGATTGTGAAGTTGCCCTGGCTGCCCGCTATCGCGCTGACTTCAGCATTTTTGCGCACATTGATTTTGAGCGTGCCCGTCTGGATATCCCAGGTATCGAGCACTGCTTCGCGTTTCCCAGCGGCAAAGCCCATGTCCGATCGCAGCACAAGCTGGCTCGGCGTCGCCATGATGTGCTTGCCTTTTTGATATTTGAAAATCGTATCGCAAAGATGGTCTGTCTTTTCCAACATGACATGTGACAAACCGAGCTGAGCAGCGCGTGATGCGGCGCTCAAACCTGCGGGGCCAGAACCAATGATCGCAATGCGGAATATCTCAGACAAGTTCCCACCCCCTGCACGAAAAACCGAAACCCGGCCTCCATATCGAAGCACGCTTAGATTTCAGGTGCGAACCCGATCCGCATACTATCATCCTGATTTCAATGCGCTAGACTGCAATGCACGAATTCGAGCAATTGAGTGAAAAAGATGACTACCGACAACCCAATTGCACAAAGCCAAGCACGTCCTGCATCGCTTTTTCCGCGCTTTGTATTGGGAATGGCGGCAGGAATAGCGTTGCTCGCGGTCGGCATCACGCTTTGGAAGGGGTTGGACGCCGCGCACCAAGCTCAACCAATGCCGGACGTAGGCGACGGCTCTGCAGTAATTTCGAAACTCGAATCGAAACTCAAGACTAACCCTAATGATGCCGAGAGCTGGCGAATGCTCGGGCTGGGCTATTCCGACTTGGGCAAATATGCCGAGGCAGCAGGCGCATATAAGCGCGCAACGCTGATCAGTCCTGACAAAGCAGAATATTGGTCGTCGCTGGGGGAAGCCCAAGTTTTGGCAGGTCCGGGAAACGTAACGCCCGCAGCAAAAGCGGCATTCGCAAAAGCAATCGCGCTCGATCCCAAAGACCCCCGCGCCCGTTATTTCGTCGGCGTCTCGAAGGATATGGCGGGCGATCACCGGGGGGCAATTAGTGATTGGCTCGCGTTGCTAAAAGACACACCGGCAGGTGCGCCGTGGGAAGCCGATGTTCGCCGCCTGATCAGCGAAGTGGGCACGCGCGAAAAAATAGATGTGGCCGCCAAGCTAGCGTCCCTTCGCCCTGCTGCCCCCGGTCCAGCTGCCGGAGTAGCGACAGCCGCTATTCCCGGACCGACCCCGTCGCAGATGCGCCAGGCCGCTCAACTGCCGAAGGGTCAACAAGACGCGATGATTGAGGGGATGGTGAACGGCCTTGAAGCGAAATTGAAAGCGCACCCCAGCAATCTGAATGGCTGGATCATGTTGATGCGCAGCCGTGTCCAGTTGGGACAAACAGCCAAAGCACAGGCCACATTGGTCGCCGCCATAGCGGCATTCTCCAGCGACGCGGCGAAGATGAAGCAGGTTGAAACGGCGGCAAATGAGCTCGGTATTGCCCACTGATTTACCTCCTCATATCACATGCCATCAGCTGCGTGCCGCAACAAATTGATCAAGGCTGGCATTTTTGTTGCGAATCTGTTACTGACACAAATGTGAAGCAGATGTTTTCCGCATCCGCAGAGGAGTTTTAGCCCTATCCGCAACCGATTGCCGATCCGCCAAGCGGAAACGGTCGCGGTTGTCATACGCATTTTCAAAATAATCAGAAAGGTTGGTTCGCATGGCTTCCACTGCACTAGACTTTGATGTCGGTGATTATGTTGTTTATCCCAAGCACGGCGTTGGCCGCGTTGTTGAGCTGCAAAGCACCGAGATCGCGGGCATGGCGCTTGAGCTTTACGTGCTGCGCTTCGAAAAAGAGAAAATGACGCTGCGCGTTCCGACCAACAAGGTTGAAGGCGTCGGCATGCGTAAACTTTCGTCTGATAAGCAGATGCAGGAAGCGCTCACCACCCTGAAAGGGAAACCCAAAGTCAAGCGCACGATGTGGTCTCGGCGCGCTCAGGAATATGAAGCCAAGATCAACTCGGGTGATCTTGTGTCCATTGCTGAGGTTGTCCGCGATCTGTTCCGTGCCGAAGATCAGCCGGAGCAGAGCTATTCCGAACGTCAGATTTTTGAAGCGGCATGCAGCCGCCTTGCCCGGGAATTGGCGGCAATGGAGCAAGTGGATGAGCCAACGGCAATTCAGAAGCTGCTCGATATTCTGCGGAAATCTGCGGAAATCTATAATAATAAGCCTGCGATAGCGGCTTAATCGGCACGCGAAAGGGCGGCTCCGAACAGGGCCGCCCTTTTTTGTTGCATCGCCCCTATGTTGGTGTATTATTACACCAACACACTAAGGAGGCCATGATGCGCAATTCCCTTTTCATCCTCGCCACACTCACTCTCGCTGGTTGCAGCAATGCCGATGCCACCAGCGGCGGCAAATCCACTGCGTCACGCAGTTTCCCGCTTGCAAACTTTGAAAGCGTGGTGTTCAAAGGATCTGACGATGCCAGCCTGTCAGGAAGTTCAAAGTCGCTCAACATTTCCTTGGCAGGTTCAGGCGATATCAACACCAAGCAACTTCGCACGTCATTGCTCGACATCTCACTGGCGGGTTCTGGCGATATCGCGGCACATGCCGACACATCCGCAAATATCTCGCTGATCGGTTCAGGGGACG
>JBJOLA010000073.1:0-13150 GCA_046045815.1 Pseudomonadota bacterium | reverse complement strand
TCTCCGCTGGCGCTCGATTACCAAGGCAATGGCTGGGGCGGCAAATATCCCTCACCGCTCGATGATGATCTGGCGCGGGTTCTTTGTGCTCAGGCTGACATCATCCGCGCGCCTCGGGATTGGGTTCTGGAAGGCGGGGCGATAGACGTTGACGGCGCCGGGCTGTGCGTGACGACAGGGCAATGCCTGCTCAACCCAAATCGCAATCCTGGGCTATCACGTCGGGAGATCGAGGCGCGGCTGTGCGCGGATTTGGGCCTTAAAGACATATTGTGGCTCGGCGTTGGGCTCGCCAATGATCATACCGACGGGCATGTTGATAATATTGCCCGTTTCGTGGCACCTGCCGTGCTGGCGCTACCCGAAATGTTTGGGGCGGACGATCCCAATGCCGATGTCTTCCGCGATGCGCAGGCACGGGCAGAGGCGTGGCCGGTCGAGATCGTCCGCATTCCCTCGGTCGGGCGGCTGGAAGACGGCGACGGAGAGGTGATCCCGGCGAGCCACATGAATTTCTACATCGGCAATGCGTGCGTGGTCGTGCCCACATATGGCGGGGCGAGTGACGACCTAGCGGTGGCGGCCATTGCCAAGCTATTTCCTGGCCGAGAGACGGTTGGCCTGCCAGCTACGCATCTCCTGACCGGCGGCGGCAGTTTTCACTGTATCAGCCAGCAGGTGCCGCTGATTTAGGGTCGCATTGTTGAGGACTAATACCAAGTTTCAATGACCGTGACTCATGCATTTATCGTCATTCCCGCGAAGGCGGGAACCCATTCGTGGCAAAGTTTGACGTATTTCTGGGCCTTCTGGCACAGATATGCGAATGGTTTCCCGCCTACGCGGGAATGACGGGTAGGTCCAAGTCAACGAGAATTGGTATAACCCGCCATCCGCTTCGACGGTTGCACAAGCCGCACCGGGGACGCCTTTTGGGTGCTGATCTTGCTGCGCGACGGGCGCTTGGCGGACAAGCGGCCAAAGGTGGCAGCCAAAGCCTCGATATGATCAGCAGGGAGCGCGCGCGAGAAGAGGAAGCCTTGGAGATGGGTGCATCCCGCCGATTGCATTGCCTGCATTTCCTGTTCGGTTTCAATGCCTTCCGCGACGATCTCACGGCCGAGGATTTTCCCGAAATTGACCACGCCCTCAACGATAGCAAGCGCCCGATCGTTGACTCTCAATCCCTGCACGAAGCTACGATCAATCTTGAGCCGGTCAAATGGAAAGTCGCGGATATAGGCCAGGCTCGAATAACCCGTGCCAAAATCATCCAGCGCCAGGACGAACCCTTTTGATTTCAGATCATTGAGTACCCGCAGCGTTCGATCGTCGCTGGTCATCAGCATCGATTCGGTAATCTCGATCGTGATCCGTTCGGGAGCAACGCCGTAGAGCTGGCACGGGCCCATCAGATCATTGACGATTGTAGACGACCGCAGCTGGGCAGGCGAGATGTTGATCGCGGTCGAAAGCGCTGGCCAGCGCCGGGCGTCCTTGATCGACTGGTTGATCACAAATCGGCCAAGGTCTGCCATCATCCCGCATTCTTCGGCAATGGAAATGAAGATCTCCGGCGAAATGCTGCCATGTGTCGGGCTGGTCCAACGCACCAAAGCTTCGACTGAGGTGATTGTTCCGGTCGATGCTTCTACAATTGGCTGATAATTCATCGTCAACTCTTTGGCGGCGATGGCTCGCTTCAGATCGACCTCGAGCGCCAACCTCTGTTCGATCGTTTGCGCCATTTCTGCGTTGAACCGCGAGGATCGGCCGCGTCCGTGCGCTTTGGCATCGTAAAGCGCGATATCGGCGCGTTTGATTGCGTCTGTAAAACTATCGCCCTGATCGGCAAACACGATTCCGACTGAAGCGCCGGTTTCGATCTGATGACCCACAACGCCAAATGGCTTTTTAAAGCAGGACAGGACAAGCGCCGAAATCTTGTCGCTATTGTCCTTGCGCGGCACAGACCGCAACACCGCAAATTCATCGCCGCCGAGCCGCGCCAAGACGTCACCCGGCTTTAGCCGACTGCGAATGCGCGCCGCCACAGACTGGATAAGGGCATCACCTGCATGATGGCCCAAGGTATCGTTGATGTCCTTGAAGCGGTCCAGATCAATCACCGCCATCAGCAACAGGTTCGCGTCTTGATGGGGGTTCGCAAAATGCTCCCCGTAAAGGCTTTCAAGCTTGCGGCGGTTCGGCAAGCGGGTGAGCCCATCATGATCGGCGAGGAAGCGGGCCTCCTCTTCCCGTTCCGCGAGGGCGGCGTTTGATCGGACAATCTGCCACATCAAATTTGCCATTACGGCCGAAGCGATAAGTAGTGCGATCGCAATCAATGGGAGGACATTCTCAATCATTTCGGTGCCCGGCCGCTTCGGCGTCCAGCGTAAGGATCCCAACATATCGCCATTGTCTGCGTGCAACCTGTATGAACCGAGTCGATCATCATCACGCGTCGCGAACGAGATATCTGAAAGCAATACTTCGCTGCCCATGGCCGTCAAAACATTTTGCTTGATGTCGATAATCGTCAAAACGATGCGGCGCGTTGGGGGATTGAGATTGGTGTCGAATGACGGCGTGATCAGGGATGCCATCGCCAGCGCGGGCGCCCCCCTAATCTTTACAACAGCGCCGAAGCCGCGGCTAAAGCGTCGGCTTTTGAACGCGGCGATCTCGTAAAGGGTTCCCGGTTTTGCCGTTGACTTCACACGAGGAGAGACGTCTGGACCTCCACGGGCTTGTTGGATAATTCCCTGAACGGCCCGCAGGTCGCCCCTCAAAATTGGTGAACTAAGCCCCGTGTTCTCGCCGTAGACATAGACCGGCTTGTTTTGCTCATCGAGAATCATCAACCGATCATGATGATAGGATTCGTTCATATACGCGCCGATTTCCCGGTCGAGCCACGCCTTGTTGAATGTCTTAGCCGCAGAATATTTCACGGCATCATCCCACCAGGCTACGCTGCGCAGCTCACCCAGGCCTCGCGCTAGCCGAGCGGACAATGCGTTGTCGACAAGTGCGGTCTGCTGATCAAGCGCGTCCTTGTCCATGCGCTGGCCTGAGTAGAAGGTCAGCGCCACAAGCATCGCGGCGACGGTAAGCATAATAAGCGCAATTGGGCGGATCAATTTGCCGGTCGCTTGCGTGCGCGATGTTGACACTGTCCGCTTCATTGAAAGGCCGCAGATTGGTTAAGGGATTGTCCTCATTACAGAAAAAGGGTTAACCAGCAGTTTCCATGAGGTGACATTTCAAGATCGACGCTGACGCCACCAACGAGAGCGGCTAACCCGTTGACACTATCCAAGAATCAGTCTGAATGAACACCATTAAGTATATGAAACTTATTAGTTTGACCAATCTGGTTCCATAAACTATACTTAACATCACGTTGACCAGAAACTTGACGCAGCATGGCGGCAAGAGGGGGTGTTGGTGCCGAGTAGTTTCTTTGGCGTTGGAGCAGCGGTGCTGCAAATTTTGGGTTACGCCCTTTACGCTCACAGCTTTCTGTCACACAAAATTCGGCCGAATTCCGCCAGTTTTGTGATGTTTGCTTATGGGACGTCCTTTCTGACATTCCTTGAGTGGAAAAACGGCGCTACCTGGCCGATGCTTGCGCTTCCCGTGGCCTGTTCGTTGATGAGCATTGGCATAGCTTTGCTCTGCCTGCGCAGAGGGGCAACCGAGCGCACCGATACAGTTGAAGCCTTTGCTTTTGGCACGGACCTTTGGATGACGGTCTTGTACGGCGCGATCCTGTTTGCGGGGGGAGGGAATTTGGCTGTTGCTCTTTCAGTCTCTTTTGGTTTTCTGCTCGCTAGCAATTTGACGACGTTAACATCGTTCTTTCCCCTTGTCCGGTCGACCTACCGGACGCCCGCACGCGAACTCACCTTGCCGTGGCTGGTGTGGACAGCGGCCTATCTTTATCTGACATTGGCGACGCTGATGGACGGGGGATGGGAAAATCCGGTGCTCTTGATTTACCCCATTGCTAACTTGATTTTACATGCTTTGGTGGCGGCGCTGTCGATGCGTAAGGCCGGGCCGGGCGAAAAATTCCGTGACGGTGTCTATGCCGTTAGTCACCGCCCCAGCGCGATCCACGGGACCGGTATGTTTGCCGACAGAGATTATGCACCCGGCGAAACCATTTGGCGCCTATCGGGCCGCCCAGTTGTTGGGTCGTTCACCAATGAGGACCCAAATTGCGTGGGCTTTGGTCCCGATATCTGGATAGATCCTGATCCTCCGTTCGACTGTGTGAATCACTGCTGTGAACCAAATGCCGCCTTTGGACGCCAAGGGGAATTTCACGCTCTTGTGCCCATTGTGGCAGGGGACGAAGTGACGATGGATTATTCAATGACCGAGGCCGACCCTGAGTGGCAAATGCAATGTGGCTGCGGTGCCACGAATTGCCGCAAGTGGCTTTATGCAATTCAAATCAGCTTTGCCGATGAAGATTTCCCGCCCCGGGCAAGTCCCGGTATGCAGCAGGTCTGGCGGAATAGCCGCGTTTCAGCTGCAGAAACCCCTGCGCTGAAGCAATTGGCGGGTCGAAAAAAAGAAGCGGTAACCCTTCGTTAACTATGTCTCGTTACGCCTTCGGGAATGAAACAGGGATACACAGTCAGCATCATCGCTGCCGTCATGGCCTCTGCCTTCTGCTCGCCTTCCTATGCAGGGAAGAGCGCGGAGGAGCAGGTCAAAGCCTTCGATCTTTCCACCACGATTTCGGTTGTCAGCGACTACCGCTTCCGGGGCATCTCGCTTTCGAACAAGAAACCAGCAGTGCAGGCGTCGGTGGACGTCAGCCACAAATCAGGGGTTTACGCGAGCGTTTGGGGATCAACAATCTCCAACTATGGTGGTTCCAATTTCGAAGTTGACGCCGCGCTCGGCTGGAAAAATACGGTTGGCCCGGTCACGCTCGACCTTGGCGCAACCGCCTATCTCTATCCCGGTGGAACGGCAGTGAATGCCTTTGAAACTTACGCTTATCTTGGCAAAACAATCGGCCCGGCTCAGCTTCGCGCTGGTGTGGTCTATGCCCCCAAACAGAAAAATCTTGGCGGCGCTGACAATATCTATTTCACTGCCGATGCGCGTGTGGGCGTGCCCAAAACGCCGTTCACCGTCACAGCGTCGGTCGGACATGAACACGGCGCCTTTGCTGGGCCGAGCGGTAATAAATGGGACTGGTCGTTTGGCGCGGAATATACGCGCTCGGCGTTTACGCTCGGCCTGACCTATGTGGATACCAATATTGCGGAGGCAGATGACCCCAGCCATGCAGCGAAGGCCGGTATAATTGCATCGGCGAGTGCTGATTTTTAGAGCTCCATGATGATCACGCTCGCGTTACAGCCGAGCCTCATGAGTCTCTAAGCAAGCCAATCCGGGATCGTTTCGGCGGCCAGGATTGTTTCAGGCAATATCCGGTCTGCGACCACAGCGAACTTGCTTCCATCCACCATCACTTCAGGCACCAATGGGCGGCTGTTGTAGGTGCTTGCCATCGTTGCGCCGTAAGCGCCTGCCGTTCGGAACACCGCGAGGTCGCCCGACTTCACGACGTCAATATCACGGGCCATTGCGAACGTGTCTCCGCTTTCACAGACTGGCCCGGCAATGTTGGCGGTCATCCGCTCACCGGTGGGGCAGACTGCTTCAAAGTCATGCCACGCGTCATAGAGCGCGGGGCGTGCCAGATCATTCATCGCGGCATCGACGATCACATAGGGCCGGATCACGCCGGGTTTTACCCAGATTACGCGGGTAAGGAGAATGCCCGCATTGCCGACGATCACACGGCCAGGTTCGAACATCAAGGTCGCGTCCCAACCTTTGGTAACGCGTTCGACCATCTGGCCGTAGTCAGCGGGAGAGGGCGGAACTTTGTCCCGTTCATAGGGCACGCCAAGTCCGCCACCGAGGTCCATGCGGTCAACCGTCAGCCCAGCGGCGCGCAGATCGGCCATCAGCGCACCAACGCGCGTATAGGCCGCCTCGAGTGGGCCCAGATCGAACAACTGGCTGCCGATGTGGAGCGCGATCCCGCGCATATCGAGGCCCGGCAGGGCGGAAAGGCGCGTGTAGATGGCGGCGGCCTGATCAATCGGCACGCCGAACTTATTCTCTTTGCGCCCGGTTGAGATTTTAGCATGAGTGCCTGCGTCAACATCGGGATTCACCCGCAGCGTTGCGACCGCGCGCTTGCCAGCGGCAACGGCGAGCGCGGAAAGAGCGACGCCTTCTTCCTCAAGCTCGATGTTGAACTGGCCGATCTCGTGCCCCAGCGCGGCGTCCAGCTCCACCCGGGTTTTGCCAACGCCGGAGAAGACGATGTCCTTGGGCGGCATACCGGCGGCGAGCGCGCGTGCAATCTCTCCGCCCGAAACGACGTCCGCGCCGAGCCCGCAGCCCGCCAACACCTTGAGCACGGACAGATTGGGATTAGCCTTGATCGCAAAGGCAATGTGGGTGCGCTTGATGCCTGACAGTGCTTCCTTGAACACCCGGGCATGGCGTTCCAGCGTCGCGCGCGAGTAGACATAGACGGGCGTGCCCACGGCCGCTGCTATCGCCGTCAGCGCGACATCTTCGGCGTGCATCACGCCGTTCCTGATTTCAAAATGGTCCATGAATTTTAGCCCTTAGGGGGGAGGTCAAACTTGTCGTCTTGGCGTTCTTCAGATTTGTTGATCTGTTCATCGCTGCGTTTGGGCCGGGCCTGGGTATCCGCCGTCATCAACTGAGCGGGGGTGGGCACAGACGTTGCGGCCAAGGGTTTTACCGGCAAGGTGTTTCCCGTCTTTGGTTGCAGCGCCACGCGCGCGCCGCATCCGCTAAGGATCATCACCAACAATAATGATGCAACTACCTTCTTCATGATCCCGCTTTCGCCTCTGCAATGCGCTTCTTTACCTCAGACGGCGCGGTTCCGCCATAGCTTGCGCGGCTGGCAACGGAGGCGTCAACGCTAAGCACGTTGAACACGCTCGCAGTAATCCGATCATCGATCACCTGAAGTTCTTCGAGTGACAGGTCTGTTAGCCCGCAGCCTCGCTGCTCCGCCAGCGCGACTGCCCGCCCGGTGATATGATGTGCCTCCCGGAAAGGCACGTCGGCTTCACGCACCAGCCAGTCGGCAAGATCGGTTGCGGTTGCAAACCCGGCCTCGGCCAGCGCACGCATCCGATCTGTACAGAAGGTGACGCTCTCAACCATCCCGCTCATCGCGGCAATGCTGAGTGCCAGCAGATCATAAGCCTCAAATACAGGCGGCTTATCGTCCTGCATATCTTTGGAATAAGCGAGCGGCAGGCCCTTCATCGTCACCATCAGCGCGGTCATGCAGCCGATGATCCGTCCGCTATGCCCGCGCACCAGTTCTGCCGCGTCGGGATTGCGCTTCTGCGGCATGATCGACGAACCGGTGGACCAGGCATCGGGCAAGGCAATGAACCCGAAAGGCTGACTTGCCCAAAGGGTCATTTCCTCTGCCAGCCGCGAAAGATGTAGCGCGCACTGCACCGCAGCGGTCAGAAACTCGATGGCGAAATCCCGGTCCGAAACGCTGTCGAGCGAATTGTTGGTGGGCGCATCAAAGCCCAGCGCCCGCGCTGTTGCATGCCGGTCTATCGGAAAGCCCGTTCCCGCCAGTGCGGCCGCCCCAAGCGGCGACTGGTTAAGCCGCAGTCGTGCATCGTGGAACCGGCCAATGTCCCGCGCGATCATCGCATGATAGGCCAGGAGATGGTGGCCGAGGGTGACGGGCTGCGCGCTCTGGAGATGGGTGAAGCCAGGCATCACCGCGTCTGCATGTTCTTCAGCGCGGGAAAGAAGCGCCCCTTGCAGCGCCACCAGCCCGGCCGATACCGCGTCAATCGCATCGCGCACCCACAGCCGGAAATCGGTCGCGACCTGATCATTGCGAGACCGGGCGGTATGGAGTCGCCCCGCAACCGGCCCAATCAGTTCGGTCAAACGGCTTTCGACCGCCATGTGAATATCTTCGAGCGCCAGATCTTCTGGCACGCCATTTGCCGTGAAATCCGCCGCCACTTGATCGAGCCCGTGCGAAATTGTCGCCGCATCCTCAGCCGAAACGATGCCTTGCGCGCCCAACATTGCCACATGCGCTTTGGAGCCCGCAATATCTTGCCGCCACAAACGCTTGTCGAATGGGATCGACGCATTTATCTCACGCATCACCGAAGCGGGTCCTTCAGCAAAGCGCCCGCCCCACATGCTATTGGAGTCTGTCTTGCGCGCTGTAATTTCTCTGCTCCTCGGGGCCACAATGATCCTAGGCGGCTGCGATAAGCAATCTCCTCCAACACCGCAAGCAAAGCAGGCCGAAACGCCTGTTGCCGCGGCACCCTCAGGCCCGGAACTGACAGGGCAGGTGGATATGTCGCACCGCGGGGAAACGATGCCGGTCGCCGCATTTGAGGCACCCAACGGCGATAAGGTGACGCTCGGCGATTTCCGGGGGCGTCCCCTGCTCGTCAACCTGTGGGCCACATGGTGTGGACCGTGCGTTGCCGAAATGCCGACTCTCGATCAGATCGCGTCGCGCGAATCGGAACGGTTGCAGGTAATGGTGATCAGTCAGGATGCGCAGGGACGCAAAATTGTCGACGATTTTTGGAGCAAACAGAATTTTAAGATGCTGCAGCCCTACCTCGATCAGAAAAGCGATCTCGGCTTTGCCTACAAGACCGATATGATCCCCACCACAGTGCTGTATGACAAGGCCGGCAAGGAGGTCTGGCGCGTGGTCGGCGGCATGAATTGGGATGGGCCGCGCGCAAATACTTTGCTCGCCGACGCCTTAGGGAGCTAAGGCTCAGCAACATGGCAGAGCAAACACCCCTTGAGGCCTTCAAGTCCGTCTTGACCGGGGCCGCGCGCGCCATCGCGCATGAGCCAGAGGTTGAGCTGGCCTTCACCGCCGACGCGCCGACGCAGGCGGGGAAGAATTTCCGGGTGCCGATGCCGGGCCGTTCGCTGCCCGCTGATCAGGTGGCCGAAGCGCGCGGCTTTGCTGACGGGATGGCGCTCAAATTGCGCCATCATGACGTCGCTTTGCACGCCGCCAAACGTCCGGGTGATCCCACGGCAGGGGCGGTGTTTGATGCGGTAGAGGCGGCGCGGGTTGAGGCGCTTGGTGCCAAGTCGATGGCCGGCGTGCGGGGCAACCTTGCCCAAGCCCTTGAAATGCGGATGCGCTCTGATCCGATCATGCGGGCGCAGGCTCCTGATGAAGTGCCCCTGTCAACGGCGGTCGCCTTGCTGGTGCGCGAACGGTTGACCGGTGATGCTCCGCCCGAAAACACATTGGCTGGCCTGAATATGGTGCGCGACTGGATCGAGGAGAAAGCGGGTGGTGATCTGGATGCGCTTGGCCTTGCGCTTGACGATCAGTCGGCATTTGCCGCGCTCACGCAAAAGCTGCTTGCCGATCTCGAACTGATTGAGGGCGATCAGGATTTTGATCCCACCGATCAGTCTGATGATAGCGATGATCAAGATGAGGGTCAGGGTGATCAGGAACAAGATGATTCCGATGACGCTGCCGGGGCCGATCAGATGGACGCCCGCGCCGAACAATCTGAAGGGGATGCCGAAGACGGCGATGATCAACAGATTGAAGCCGAATCCGATATGGACGGCGAAGGCGAACCGGGTGATGAGGGCGATGAGGGTATGCTCCCTGTCCGGCCCAATCGTCCGCTATCCGATCTCCCGCCGCAGTTTGATTATAAGGCGTGGACGACGACGCATGATGAAGAGATCGCCGCGACTGAACTTTGTGATGAGGATGAGCTGACCCGGCTGCGCGCCTATCTTGATCAACAACTGCTGCATCTCCAAGGCGCGGTGACAAAGCTGGCCAACCGACTCCAGCGCCGCCTGATGGCACAGCAGAACCGCAGCTGGGATTTCGATCAGGAAGAAGGCATGCTTGACGCAGCACGGCTCGCGCGAATCGTGGTTTCGCCGGGCACTTCGCTATCCTACAAGATCGAGCGGGAAACTGATTTTCGCGATACTGTGGTGACGTTGCTGATCGACAATAGTGGTTCGATGCGGGGCAGACCAATCAGCATTGCCGCGATCAGTGCGGATATCATGGCACGGACGCTTGAACGGTGCGGGGTAAAAACAGAAATTTTGGGATTCACCACCCGTGCGTGGAAGGGCGGTCAGGCGCGCGAGACCTGGCTGGCGGCAGGGCGGCCTGCCTCACCGGGGCGGCTCAATGATCTCCGCCATATCATCTACAAAAAGGCCGATGAACCGTGGCGGCGCGCGCGCAAATCACTCGGCCTGATGATGCGCGAAGGACTGCTGAAGGAAAATATTGACGGAGAGGCGCTCGCGTGGGCGCACAACCGCCTGATCGGTCGCCCCGAAGAGCGCAAGATATTGATGGTCATCTCGGATGGCGCGCCGGTGGATGATAGCACCCTATCTGTCAACAATGGTGCTTATCTCGAACGCCACTTGCGCCAGATGATCAACTGGATCGAGAATAAATCTCCAGTCGAACTCTGCGCCATCGGCATCGGCCATGATGTGACGCGTTATTATGCAAAAGCAGTGACGATCATGGATGCCGAGCAACTCGGCGGGACGATGGTGGAACAACTGGCGGGGCTGTTTGATACGGATTGAGCGGGGTGTCAGTTTAGCCCCCATCCGTCGCAGTCATCGTGCCAGCGACAGCGACCAAGGTCTCCCCGAACAGGGTTGCGGATGTCGTGATTCTCACGCCGATACTTGCCCCATCAAGGGAGGCCCGTGATCTTAGGATCAGCCAAGCAAGCAGCAGCAGGCGCCGGCTGGGCCAGTCGGGCTTTGAACGGGGGGACGACAACTGGCTCCCCGATCCCCTTCGCCCTGAACAGCGCCGGATCATAGCCGCCGCACTTCATAACCTCGGCGAGCATCTTGGGCGGCGTATCCCGCGCTTCGTTTGACAGCTGGATCGTCCCCCAGTGGATCGGGACAGCGAATGATGCGCCGAGGCCGTTGAAAACCCGTTCGGCTTTGATGGGGCCGATATGCGATCCAATCTCCATGCCGCCGGTGATAAAGCGAAACGCACCAATCGGGATCATCGCGAACCGCACCGGGCCGTAAGCGGCGGCTTCAACGGGCCACTTGCCATCGCCGTAACCCGTGTCTCCGGCGAAGAAGATATTCCCGCCGGGCAAGGTGACGACAAAGCTTGACCAGAGTGCCCGGCCCTTGTCGCTGCCCCATCGGGATCCCCAGTGATGATTGCGGGTAACGATTACATCGACACCCTGCTTAATCGTGAATCGCCCGCCCCAGTCGGTCGCCATCACGGTGGCTCCGGTGGTCGCGATGATCGTATCATTGCCGAGGCTGGTGATGATCTTGGGGTGATCCCGCTCCCAGATGCGCTTGATGGTTGACAGGTCCATATGATCATAATGACTATGGCTGACCAGCATCACGTCGATCTTGGGCAAGTCATCAAAGCGGATGCCGGGCTCCGTCACGCGTGCTGGCCCGATGCCAAAAGGCCCCGCGCGCCTGCTCCAGACGGGGTCGGTCAGAATGTTGAGGCCCTGTGTCTGAATGAGGACGGTGGCATGCCCTACCCACGTCGCGATCATCTTGTCTCCCTCAACATGGGCTGCGGGTCTGGACGGCGTCACCGCGACCTGATCAGGCCATTTGGCGCGCTTGTCGGTACCGGTTAGCCAGCGCAGTATGAAGCTGCCCCGGTTTTTGCCGGTGGGGGAGGCCATGATATCTTCACCGTCTGGATTGAAAAAATAAGCGCCGTCAAAATGGCCGCTGACCGGGCCTTGATAATAGATGCGATCCAGAAAGCGCGGGATGATCGTGATCGCCATGCTGAGCGCGACGATCAGGAACAGCAGCGATATACCGAAAAATCTGAATGCCCGGCGCACGATATTCCCCCCTGGTGTCAAGGTAGCGATAACGGGAAATGGCGCGCAATCAAGCCCGGGGTTCTGGCCTAATCAGCGCCCACCAGATTGCCGTCCAGATTTACCCGGCCGACCTCATATGTGACGAGCGAGACATCACGGGCGCGGCTTGCGGCGCCGCGCAGCCGATCAGAAAATGCTGATGCGACGAGCACAGCGCGGCACGGCGTTCCGGTTTCGATTTCCAGATCATTGGTATAGGCCAGCACCTGTTCCAAGGCGCCGTTGGGACAGGGCCCGGCCTTGAGCTCGATGACGACAAAATGGCCATTGGGATCCCGTGCCGTGATATCGATATTGCCGGTGGTGACTTTGCGTTCATGGCCGCCGTCGGCCTCTACAAGTCCAGCCTCCACCATTTCGAGATGGCGGCGCACGGCAAATTTTAATTCCTTTTCATAGTGAAACAGCCGGGCAGTTGTGCTCACCCGACGCGATTCTTCCTCAGACACTATGATTCCCCACGCTACAGCCCCCGGGAACTTACATTCCCGGTGCTGCTCCTAAGCGTGCTGGATTGCCAAAGCGTTGCGGAAAATGGTAATTTTTCCGACAATGCGGCAAAAGGGGGCGTTCATTTCGGCGGCGTTGCTGTCCCACCGCCGAGAATTCCTCCCAAAATGCTCCCTGCGGTTGCGCCGGTGGATGGCGGCGACGTTGCCGCGCCGGTTGATCCGCCGAGGATGCCCCCCAAACCGCCGCCGCCAACACCAAGCTTTTTAGCGGCGTCACCAATAGAACCCAGGATGCCGGGCTTTTTGGCCGCAGTCTGTTGGCAGAAAGTCGGGTTCTGTGATGCCGTCGCGGCCGCAGCCGACGCAGAACCATCGAGCGCGAGGAATTGCGTGGCGGGCAGAAGCTTTTGCACGGCAGCAGTTGCCGCCGTCACCAAGAGATTTTCCTGCGGTTGGAGCGCCAATGATGTGCCGCACTTCGCCTGACCTTGATTGAGGACGGCCTTCCCCTTGAGCACGATCCCAGCGACTTTGAGCAAACTCGCCCCGCTCAACAGACCCGCTGTTGCTGGTGTGACGATCAACGAAATTGCGACAAGTGATGCGATACGCTTCATGACTTTCCTCCCTGTTACACGCCCGACTCTATTCACGGCCATTGCAGGCTAGCAG
>JBJOLA010000052.1:0-4968 GCA_046045815.1 Pseudomonadota bacterium | reverse complement strand
AATGCCCATAAAACTGAGGCGTGCGAGACATGCCACAAAGCCGGAATGTCACGGTCCGCATCAGATTTGCTGATCCCGGATCAAGCCAGTTGCCGCACCTGCCATGTCGGTGAAGGCGGCGCGCGACTTGTGTCGGTGGATAAGCCTGTGGAATCGAGTTGTGCGATGTGCCATGACTATCATGTTGATACTGGTGCGCCGTGGCAGACGCGGCAAAACGTCAATCGCGTCAAAGGGCATGTGCGCATTTCACAAATAGAACCGCAGCCATAGTGATTTGCGTCACATCCATACTTGACCTCAGGTGCTAGAGCGTTGAATGTTGTCATGAACGGATGCGCAACAGCGGACGGGGTCAAATTTCCATGCTGATGGCGCAGGTCACCGATATTCATTTAGGATTTGAGCCTGACAACCCGTCAGAGTTCAACCGCAAACGGCTCGACCAGGTGATGCGGCAATTGACCGCGATGAATCCAGTTCCAGATATCCTCCTCGCAACCGGGGATCTGGTGGATAGAGGCGATGGCGACTCCTATCGCCGCTTGCGTAGCGCTTTTGACGGCTGCTCATTCCCTGTTCTCTACGGTCTTGGAAATCATGATCTGCGTGAGAATTTTAGGCAATGGTTTCCAGAAGTGCCGACGGCAGACGGCTTCGTTCAATATGAATATGAAACGCCCACGCTCCGGATTTTGATGCTCGATACGCTGGAAGAGGGACGGCACGGCGGCGCTTTTTGTGAAACGCGGGCAGGCTGGCTGAGAGAGCGTCTTGCAGAAAAGCCAGATCGTGCCACTCTGATCGTGATGCACCATCCGCCGGTCGAGGTCGGCGTCGACTGGATGAACACCCATCCCGGTGAGCCCTGGGTCACCCGTTTTGCAGGCGCAATCGCGGCCCATCGCCAGATCGTTGGCATCGTCTGTGGCCATGTCCACCGCCCGATCACCGTCGGTTGGCGCGGCACGACGGTGTCAATCTGCGCCTCAACCGCGCCGCAGGTTGCGCTAGACCTCAACCCTATTGATGCAGAAGCGCCAGACGGCAGATCAATGATTATCGCCGATCCGCCAGCCTTTGCGCTGCACCGCTGGAATGGACACGAGTTGGTGACCCATTTTGATAATGCTGACGAGCATGTGGTGCTCGCGCGGTTTGATCACAAGATGCAGGATCTGGTCCGTAGCTTGATGAGTGAGCGCCCTGGGGAGCTAACCCAGACTTAAGCAGCCTGCTAGCGGGCCGCGCTCATCGGCAGATACCTCTCCATATCCGGCGTATCGAGCACTTTGTAGGGAATGCCGCGCGGCGTCATGAACAGTTTTTCCATTTCTGTGCGCGTGAAGGGGCGGGAGCCGAGCCTGCCGAACACCGCCATTTGGCCGCCAGTCTCGTCCACAGCCCGGTCCCGGTCCAATCCCTTTGACATAGCGAGCGCAGGGGAGGGGGTGCGCGCCCATGCGACCAGTTCTGGCTTCGGTGCCGGAGAGAAGCCATAAAAGTTCGGTTGGCTTGCCGGACTGGTCAGTTGGATGACCTTCATGCCTGCCGCGCCGTCCGCAACATAAGCAAATAGCGATGCGTTGGTTGAGCCAATAACGACATCCTCAACGTCCACCATTTTTCCGCCAAACGTTTCTTTCATGTAGATCGACGGCGATTCCGGCTTCGTGATGTTGAGTATCACCAAACCTTCCTGTTTGCCCGCAACATAGGCGTAAGTGCGGCCCAGATAGAGGCGCCGGGCATTGGCGAGCGGCACCGTTCCCGATGGCACCGCGACCGGATTGCGGAGATTTGTGACGTTGAACAGCTTCACCCCTTCGTTATCGGTTACCCAGAGATAGCGAAACTGGATCGCGCTGGCTCGGGCATCTGTGAGGGGTATCGTCGCCGCCAGTTTTGGATGGAGCGGATCATCGAGATCGACCACGGCCAATCCCGCCGCTGTCGTGATATAGGCGATGTGCCCTGCGAGCGTGACGTGGCGTGCACCTGCCAGCACATTATCTGGATTCCACGTCACCGCGCGCTTGAAGAAATTATTGCGGAACTCACCGTCAGAAAGCGTGTCGATGTCGACAAGGATCAGCCCTTCGACGCTGTCCGTCACGACCGCATATCGATAGATGGGATGGAAGGCCTGTTCCTGATTTTCCGGAATATTATGCGTGATAGTGTCATTGCGCTTGACGCTGATTGGTTGCGTTGTCGGCAACGCAACGCAGGTGGCGTTGGTCGTGGCGACATGAGTGTCATGACCAAGCGGTGAAAAGGGCGCGGTCACAATCGGTTCGGAGACGCCCTTGTTGCCAATCGACGCGACGTCATAGGCCCGGAAACCGCCCTTGCCGCCTGCGACATACATATATTCGCCGCGCAGTTGCAGGCATCCCACCCGGTCAGACGTCCCCTGAACGACATTGCGGAACATTTCCGTGTGATCGCGTTCACCCGAGAGCTTGCCGTCGATAATCCGACCGCGCGTCCAATTGATCAGTTCACGATCATTTTTGTCGACATGGAGTTTATACCAATCGGGGTAGGCATATTTTTGGAGGTACGATCCGATTACTGCCTGCGGTTCATCCCATTCCGTCACACGGACAGCTTCAAAGCCGCTCTCAAGCCCCGTCCAGGCGTGCAACCCAACGAAGTTGACGGTGTTTGTGCCGAGCAGCATCAGTTGTGCCATGATCGCGTTATTGTCATTTTCGGCGCTCAAGTGGCAATCGGTGCAGGTCTTGGTTTCTGTGGTCCGAACGGTGTGTGGGAAGTGGGGCGTGAACGCCTGACTTGAGAAACCAGCAGCAGAGATCGGAGGCTGCTGGACATAAATTCGTTCGCGGTTGACGTTGGTGGACGACAAGACGAGCGCCGACGTTGACCGGACGGGCGCGATGATCGCGCCTTTTGTCGTCATATGCTTCCCAAGCTGGAACATGTCATCGCGCGCAACTTGTGGGTTGTACGTCGCGAAATTGCGGGTTTCTTCGCCTTCATATTTATGGCTCTGGGTTTTCCAATTGGCTTCGATGGGCAAGTGGCAACCGCCACAGCTTGTCGTCCAACTGAGGTGGCAGGTGTAGCAAGCCATACTGTCATCGCCGTGCGCACGGTCTCCCATCGCGACGCCTGGGCCCCAGCTTGCCGGGCTGCCGTCCACGCCATTGCGCCCCATCAGCTTGGCGCGAGCGGCTTTGGCATTGAACCGCGGATTGCCGCGCGTGACTGTATCCTTCACCAAGCTGACGCGCCATTCAAGCTTGGGGTCGGTTAGCGATCTTTGGACGAGAACGCGGTTGCCATCATTGTCATAGAACCATTCAAAGCGACGTTGGCCGTCCGGATTGCGGAGGAGCGTAAGATTGTTACCCTGCGGCGGCGCAGCGGGGCCAGACGTCAACAGCGTGGGGTAATTGTCCGCTGTGCCGTGGCAATCCTTGCAACCAATTTCCACGGCATTGGCAACTTCGCCATAGATCAGGCCGTTGCCATGCGAATCCTGCGCGAAGTGGCAATCGGCGCATTGCATGCCCTTTTCGGCGTGAATATCCATCATGTGGACGGTCTTGCCCGGATTTTTGCCGATCTCAACAAACTTGCCTTCATCTTTGCGGCGAAATTTCTCGGGATCATCAGGCGCCACGATCTTGCCTTGCGCGTCGAGCAGATTGCCCTCCCTGTCCCGCTTGAAAACACCCCGGAAATTCCAGCCGTGGCCGTGATAATCCGCAAACTGAGTGTCGCGGAGTTCGCTGTTCTTGTCATAAACATTGCGGAGGAATTCTGTATCGCCCCAATATCCGCGCGCAGCAGCGGCCTCCGGGTTGCGGTCATTGATCGCGCGGGTTTGCGCGGCGGTGGGATAGCGCTGTTCCTTGGGCCACATGTGTGGCGCATCGGATTCATAGTCCCACATCGTGTAACCGAGGAAACTGTTCATGAAGAGATTGGGCTGGTGCATATGGCAATTCATGCACTGTGACGTCGGGATGGCGCGGGTGAAGGCATGTTCAACCGGATGGCCGGTCTGCTCATGTGATATCGTCGGATCGACGGTCGCGCTTTGGCCGTCGCGCCCGTATTTTGACCAGACCGAGCTATGGCGTGGCTCCCGATCATTCGCATAGACGACATGGCACGCCGCACATCCCGACTGGCGGTAATCGCCAGGTTGATCATTGGTCCCCTGGAACCACATGAAGGGATCATTCAGGCGGGTTTTGTGGATGTTCAGCACCGGGATCGCCACACGCAGACCGGTGCCGGGGCCGCGATTGGATTGTTTGAGATCGGGCCGTCCTGGTTCTTCCAGCCGCTGGATCGAGCCTGTGCTGTTGGGCAGCCCCACCTCGGCAAATTGGGAACTGATGTTGCGACCACCGCGTTCAAACACGCGGAAGATATCCGCAGGGCTTGTCGTCTGCCACGTCGGCAGCGGGTAAAGCAGGGGAAGCGCGCCGCGCGCTTTCTGTGCAGGGGTGACGGTGCCGTTGGGTTCTCCCGGCGATACGATTTTAGCCGCTTCGCCTTTGCGGGTATAGGCCTCACCAAGCACATAGTTTTTCAATGGAACGATGCCATTATTGTAGGACGCGCCGCCCCAGAACATCGCGCCCGTCGCCATCAGAGATCGTTCGGCGGCTTCGATAGTTTCGATATGGCATGCCCCGCAACTGTCCCGCGCCACGCGGTAATCCGACGGATTCATGAATCGGATGAACTCTGGCGATTCCCGGTTCATCACCGTGTAGCCGCGCTTTGGATTGGCTGAGCTCGGCCAGGATTGGGGGAACCTTGGCAAAACATGGGCCTTGTCCCGGACGGCGATATAGGCCGGATCACTGGGCTTCAAATCGTGGTTCGCAAGGGCGATACTGGCATTCCCACCGTGGCAATCGGTGCATCCCAGCACGACCGCTTCGCTGCGGTGCATTGACCAAGCGTCCGTTGCGGTGTGGC
>JBJOLA010000038.1:0-5646 GCA_046045815.1 Pseudomonadota bacterium | reverse complement strand
CCGGGATTTCATGATCAATCGTTGCCAGAGAAAGCGCGGTTTTTTCGTTATAGCTATAGCCAGTGAACATCGAGACGCCGACAGTGCGCCCGCCCGCATCCACGATGCGGTCATAATTGTGGGGGGCATAATTGGCATTGGGCAAATCGAAGAATTTGTAGTGTTCAGCATCTGGATCATAAAGCGACGCCTGAATTCTGCCCATATCTTCGCCGTTCCATGCGAGCGTGACCTTTTTGCGCTGCACTTCCGGCTTGAGCGCTTCAAGCGCTTCGCGACCGTGGAAATCATGATCAAATTTGACGAACGGACCATAGCCCAATTCCCAAGGATTGACGTAATAATCCTCAATATTGTCAGAAACGAAGCTGCCGCCGATTGCGCCATTGGCTTCGTAGCCGTCTGGTGCGCACCATTCGCGGAACGCTTTCAGCTTGTCGCCGGTGTAGATGCCCGGGAGCGGGGAGGGTATCCAGCCCGATTCGAGCGTGTTCGACGCATAGGCACGGCTGCCACATTGGACCATACCAAATTCTGCGCCTGCCGCAACGATGGCTGCGCGCATGTCATCCGCTTCCTCATAGGGACCCCATATTTCAAGCCCCGGCGCACCGGCCATGCCGTGACGGAGGGTGCGGACTTCGCGGCCCGCAATATTCATTGTCGACATGTTGAAAAATTTAAGCTGCTAAAGCGGCCCGCCGTGCACCTTCTCAATGATCTGCCAGGCGTTCGGGCCCTGGATCTGGAAGCGCCAGCAAGAACGCGTGACGGCCTTACCGTTCGGGCGCATCGGGGAACGGTCATCCAGTTCTACCTGAACGTCATATCCACCGGTTTCGGCATGGAAGCGCAGCCAGTTTGAGGCAGGCGCGCGGCCAACATAAACGAATTCTTCTTCAGCGAGCCAGAAGATGATCCCATCACCGATCACATGGCCGTACTGGGTGGTTGGCACATATTGCTTGGCCTTGTTGACCTGCCAGCCCTTCATCGTGTTGATCGCGGTGTCGCTGATCAGCTTGAGCGCATCTTTACCACGGAGGTAAAGATTGACCATGTGATGCGATTGATCGAACAGCACCGACGTATGCTGCCAAGCCCATTGTTCAGCCCGCCAGTTGGAGAATTCAGCCGCAACCACAGGGTAGACATAGGCACCAATCTGGGAATTGCGCAGCAACTCCACTGTGTTACCAGCACCCGCCAAAACCTGCTCAAGATTGCTCGCAGCCATAATCCGACTCTCCTATAAAATTAATTGTATGCAACACATACGATATTCCGTATGCAATGCAAACATAAAGATAACTGGTGGAGATTGTAGCGTCTAAGCGCTAGTCCGAGCCAAAGAGAGGGAGTCTAACTGAGTGGCAAATGCGCATATCTTGACTTTATCCTGCAACGATTCGCCTGGGCTGGTCGCTGCCGTGACCGGCTTTCTGGCTGACCAGCGGTGCAACATTCTCGAATCGCAGCAGTTCAACGATACCGACGATGGGCAATTTTTCATGCGGGTCGTGGTCGACATGCTTGAGGGAGCGCCACCTGCTGATGGGCTTCGATCCGCCTTCGCCAAGCTTGCGGATCAATATAAGATGCGCTGGAATTTGCGGGCCGCGTCGGACAAACGGCGGGTTCTTTTGCTCGTGTCAAAGTTTGATCATTGCTTGGGCGATTTGCTGTACCGCGTGCGGACGCATGAACTTAATATGGAGGTGGTGGGGATCATCTGCAACCATCCGCGAGAGGCGTTGCAGGTCTCGATGATCGGTGAAATTCCCTTCCATTATCTGCCGGTAACGAAGGACACCAAGCCCGCACAAGAAGCGGCGATCAAGGCAATCGTGGAGGAGAGTCGGGCGGAACTGGTCGTCCTCGCGCGGTACATGCAGATATTGTCCGATGATATGGCGGCGTTTCTTTCGGGGCGCTGCATCAACATACATCACAGCTTCCTCCCCGGCTTCAAGGGGGCCAAACCTTATCATCAGGCGTTCGCGCGCGGTGTGAAGATGATCGGGGCAACCGCACATTATGTGACAGCCGATCTCGACGAGGGCCCCATTATCCATCAGGATGTTGAAACAATCAGTCATGCCGATACGCCCGACGATCTTGTGCGCAAGGGCCGAGACATCGAACGGCGCGTGCTCGCTGAGGCGGTTCGCCTGCATCTGGCAGATCGTGTGCTCGTCAACAGCAACAAGACTGTTGTTTTTCGCGGTTAGGAGATAACAGGTGAAGGTCAATGCGCTCGATCATATCAATATCATCACGGCGGAACTGCATGGAACTGCCCGCTTTTATGCAGAACTTTTTGACCTCGAAATCCGAAACGCGCCGCCTCCACTGACGCCGGACAACGCCCAGTGGATGTATGATGATGCAGGCCGCGCCATAATCCACATCAACAGCCTCGATTGCCCACGCACGTATGAGCGCGAGGTGTCACCTGGCCCGACCGGCTCCATCCACCACATCGCGCTAAACTGTTCGGGATATGATGACATGATTGCCCGGCTGGACGGCAAGTCGATGGACTATCAGGTCAATCTGGTTGCCGCGATCGGACTGAGACAAGTGTTTACGATGGACCCGAACGGCGTGTTGCTGGAATTGAATTTCTTCAGCGATTGATCTTCACGCTTCTAAAAGCGCCCGCTCTTTCAACAGATGCTTTTGAACTTTCCCTGAAGCAGTTCTAGGTATGATGTCGGTGATCACCACGCTCTTGGGCACTTTGAACTTCGCAAGCCGCGACGCGCAGTGTGCCACGATGGCGTCCTCCGTAATCTGCTTGCCCGCAACAACGATGACATAGGCACGGCCAACTTCGCCCCATCGTTCATCGGCCATCCCGATAACGGCACATTCCGCGACGTCTGGTAGCTCCGCGATCGCCGCTTCAACTTCGGCCGGATAGACATTTTCACCGCCGGAAATGTACATGTCTTTGCGCCGGTCAACGATGTAGAAAAATCCGTCCTCATCGCGGATCGCCGCGTCACCGGTGTTGAACCAGCCATCGACGAAAGCCTTTGCAGTGACCTCAGGCTGATTCCAATATCCCGAGGCGATGCACGGCCCGCGCAGCCAAAGCTCGCCCGTTTCGCCAATGCCGACGTCGCCGCCCTCCTCATCAATGATCCGCGTTTCAACGGTCATAAAGGGCAGGCCGCAGCTACCGGCTTTGGAGATAAGCAGTTCAACATCATGCGTCGGCATGCCGAAGTTGGATCCAGTTTCCGACATGCCAAAACCTTCGGTGATCTTGACGCCAGCACGTGCAAATTTTTCGGTCTGTGATTTTGGATTGGGTGCGCCGCCGATGGCCCATCCTACCAGACCGTGGAGCATTTCGGGTTTGAAGCCTGGCTGGTTCCAAAGTGTCGCCGCCATTTGGGGGACCGAAAAATAGTGGGTGATGCCCAGTGCTGGATCAGAGATCCTCGCAAGCGTCTTGTCCGGGTCAAACCCTTTGGAGATTAGCACGGTTCCACCCGCTTGAATGGGCACGCGGGTCGCGGCGAAAAGTCCGGCGGTGTGGAACAGCGGCATGTCACACAGGAAGGTGCTGCGCACCGTGACGTCATTACCGTAGATGAAATTGACGCAGCCCCAGAAGCTGTTCTCCTCAGACAGCATCACGCCCTTTGGCCGCCCGCTGGTGCCCGAGGTATAGAGCAAGGTTGAAATCGCATCGAAGGGGCGACGTGCGTCTGCGGGCGGCGCAGCGCCTTCACTGCCCAGCGCGAGCATCGACGACAAGCCGAGCGCACGGCGTGCAGCCGATGGTGGCGAAAATTCTGGCTCATGGAACACCAGTTCTGGCTCCGCGTCGGCTGCCAGCGCGTCGATTTCGGCGGGAGCCAGACGCCAGTTGAACGGCACGAATATCGTTCCAGCGCGCACGCATGCAAGCTGAAGGATCAGCATTTCCGCACAATTTTTGGCAAGTGTCGCTAAGCGTTTGTCACTAGCGCCGCCCAATTCTGCGACCAGCCACGATGCCAGCCGGTTCACGGCGGTATCGAGCTGGGCATATGTCCAGCGCCGATCAGACTCGAGATCAACGACGGCCAAACGGTGTGGATTGGTGCGCGCATATGTGGCGACCGGATCAAAATAGGGTGTCACCTGCGTTCCTTAGCTCGCCACCTTGCTTTTGTCATAGGCCCCAAGGCCAGGCTTGAACGTCTTGTCATCAAGAAATTGCTTCATCCCCTCATGACGGCCGTCGCTCTTGTCGTGGAAATTGAGCGCTTCCTGTGCACGGATCAGATAATCTTCGGCGTTGTCGTAGGTCATTTCCATCGTGCGGCGGACAGCATCCTTCGACGCTTTGAGCGTTTCGAGATTTTTCGTCAGCAACCTCTGTGCGACATCGCTCACCCGCGCTTCGAGCTTGGCGAGCGGCATGGATTCGTTAACGAGGCCTGCTGCTGCGGCTTCGGGACCCGTCAAGTTTTCGCCCAATAGCGCATGATACATCGCCTTGCGCATCGGCATTAAATTAACCGCGACTTTAGTTGCGCCGCCACCGGGGAGGATACCCCAGTTGATTTCGGACAGGCCAAATTGCGCTTCATCCGCGCAAAAGGCGAGGTCACACGCATAAAGAGGGCCGTAGCCACCGCCAAAGCACCAGCCGTTGATCATCGCGATGGTCGTCTTCTGATACCAGCGAAGACGTTCCCACCACGTATAGGCTTCGCGCTGGGCTTTGCGGATGCCGGGCAGGCCATCCGCTTCGGTCTCACGGAAATATTCCTTGAGATCCATACCTGCTGACCAGCTATTGCCTTCGCCGCTCAGCACGAGAACGCCGAAATCCTCGCGATATTCAAGCTCGTCAAGCACGCGCAACATCTGGCGGTTGAGCTTGGGGCTCATGCAATTGCGCTTGTCGGGGCGATTGAATTTCACCCAGGCAACGCCGTCCTTGATTTCATAGGATACGGTGGCGAGTTCGGTTGGGTCAATTGACATAGATATTTCCTTAGATTGGATAATGGCCAGGCTGGGTCTCAATCGTGATCCAGCGGAGTTCTGTGAAACTGTCGATCCCGGCCTTGCCGCCGAAACGTCCGTAGCCCGATGCGCCGACGCCGCCGAACGGCATTTGCGCCTCATCGTGAACGGTTGGGCCGTTGACGTGGCAAATGCCCGAATTGATCTTCCGCGCAACGCCGAGGCCACGCGCGGTGTCGCGGGTGAAGACGGCTGCGGAAAGCCCGTACTGGCTATCATTGGCGAGGCGGATTGCGTCCGCTTCATCCTTGGCGCGGATCATCGCAGTGATCGGGCCGAAACTCTCGTCGCGGTAAAGGTTCATAGCAGAGGTGACCCCGTCCACCACTGTCGCGTTCATGACGACGCTTTCGCCCTTGCCGCCCGCGATGATCGTCGCACCCTTGGCCACCGCATCGTCGATCAGGCTGTTGACGTGGGTGATCGTGTTCATCCCGATAACAGCGCCCAGCGGCGTCTTGCCCTCGCGCGGATCGCCCGCGATCATCGTGCTAGCCTTGGCCGCAAATTTTGCCGCGAATGCGTCGGCAACGGCGTCGACGACGATGATCCGTTCGGTTGACATGCAAATCTGGCCTTGATGCATGAAAGCTCCAAAGGCTGCGGCTTTCA
>JBJOLA010000028.1:0-5009 GCA_046045815.1 Pseudomonadota bacterium | reverse complement strand
GCCCGCCCGGGAGACCGCATCCTGATCATGGGTGCGCGTGATGATACGCTGTCGGCCTTTGCCGCCGATCTGCTAGAACGGCTTGACGAATAGCCTCTGATCGCGTCCTATCTCCGTTGTGACGTGATGTGTATTGGATTGCTGATCATCGCATATGGTGAGTAGCGGACGAAATTATACTCAATCCGCCACTAGAAAATTGGGGATCGCACATGGCCAATCGGCTGACATTCTATATCATGATCGGGCTGGCGCTGGGAATCATCACCGGCGCAATTTTGCACGCGACGGTGCTTGATCCGGCAATGCTCACGTTGATCGGCAAATGGTTCGGGCTGGTGACGACGATCTTCCTACGCCTGATCAAAATGCTCATTGCCCCATTGGTTTTCGCGACGTTAGTTTCGGGTATCGTGCATATGGGGGACACCGCCTCGCTTGGGCGCGTTGGCGCGAAGACGATCGGCTGGTTCCTCGGTGCAACCGTGGTTTCGCTGACGCTCGGCGCGATCCTCGTCAACTGGCTCCAGCCGGGGATCGGTTCTGGCCTGATCCTCCCGCCGAGTGACGCGACGACCGATATCGTGAAACCAAGCAGCGATTTCTTCACCATCATCGCCGAACTGTTCCCCAAATCCATCTTCGACGCGATGGCGACCACGACGATGTTGCAGATTGTAATTTTCTCCCTGTTCTTCGGCGTCGCGATGACCGCGATTGGCGAGAAAGCAGCCCCGATCACCAAAGGTGTAGACGCGCTCGTGCAGGTGATGCTGCAAGTGACCGACTATGTGATGCGCATGTCTCCGCTCGCTGTGTTCGCCGCGATGGCAAAGGTGGTGGCGATCAACGGCCTTTGGGTGCTGGTGACCTTCGCGAAATTCATCGGCAGTTTCTATTTCGGACTGGCGCTGCTGTGGATTTTGCTCGGCATTGCCGCGTTCGTCGTGATCGGCAAACGGGCAGGGCTGTTGATCCGCTACATCCGTGAGCCAATCCTGCTCGCCTTCTCCACAGCATCCTCCGAAGCCGCTTACCCGCGCACACTTGAAGCGCTGGACCGGTTCGGAATCCCCCCCAAGATCGCGAGCTTCGTTCTGCCGCTCGGCTATTCGTTCAACCTCGACGGCTCGATGATGTACATGACCTTTGCATCGCTGTTCATTGCGCAGGTTTACGGGATCAACCTGAGCTTCGGCCAGCAAGCATCCATGCTCCTGATCCTGATGCTCACGTCCAAAGGCATGGCTGCAGTTCCCCGCGCCAGCTTGGTCGTGATCTCAGGTGTAATGACTCAGTTTCATATTCCCGAAGCGGGCTTGGTCCTGATCCTCGCGGTCGACCAGTTCCTCGATATGGGACGTTCTGGCACCAACGTCGTCGGCAATGCGGTGGCAACGGCGGTGGTCGCGAAGTGGGAGGGACAGCTTGATGAACCGACCGCGCCCGAAGTTGAACCGCCGCATGCGCCTTCATCACACAGCCACTCAGCTTGACCTTTTGTCCTTTCAATGCGAGCAACTGTCCAAGATGATCGGGCAAGACGAATAGGGGGCTAGTATGACAAGTCGTTTAGAAGACGAAACCGCATTCTCATTTGAAGGAAAATTCTCAGAATATCTTCCAATTGCACTGAGCAATCTTTTTCTGTCGATTATTACGCTGGGAATCTACCGTTTTTGGGCCAAAACTCGAACGCGGAAATTTTACTGGAGTAATACCCGCTTCATAGATGATCATCTCGAATGGACCGGCACAGGCAAAGAGTTGTTTTTGGGATTCCTGATTGCACTTGTCATTATCCTCGTGCCATTTTTCGGCGTACAGTTTGTCGTGCAAGCCCTGTTGTTGCGCGGCCAGGCAATGCTCGCCGGCATACTCGGCGGAGTTGCATATATTGGGCTGCTTTATCTCACCGGGGTCGCAACATTTCGCGCCTTGCGTTACCGGCTGAGCCGAACATTTTGGCACGGCATTCACGGCGGAAGTGACGACAATGGCCTGCGGTATGGCTTTTCTTGGCTTTGGCGGAATTTTGCCGCCTATATCGCCGTGGCGCTGCTGTTCCCTTGGGCGATGACCAAACTCTGGCAAGAACGTTGGACCGCGATGAGCTTTGGACCGCATCGTTTTACGAGCACACCTACTTGGACGAAGTTGATGCCGCGCTATCTCGCCCCCTTCGGTTTTGCGATTGTGATGGCATTGATTGTTTATGCAAAGATGCCGTCCCCAGCCGGAATGGTTGGTGGGACTCCAAGCCTGCCATCGGGCGCAATCGGGGCGTTAATGTTAGCGTTCGTGGGATTTTACATCGTTTTGCCGCTGTTGGCTTTGGCTTACTATGCGGCTTATCTCCGCGAAATGATTGGCACACTTAAACTCTCAACGCTGGAGTTCCAATTTACTGCACGCACGACAGAGTGGCTGATGCTGGTGCTGGGTAACTTCGGGATCATGATACTCGCCTATGTTGTTGGGATCATTTTGCTCCTCGTGATTGGAGGATTCACAGGGCTCGGTGCGGAATCGCTAAGCACGGCTTTCCTGGGTGGTGCGAGTGTCATCGCTTTGCTTGCGGCGGCGATTGCGCTGATCGTGCCGCTGGGCATCGCAGCGGCCTATGTATCGTTTCGCAACTGGGCGTTCTTTGTGGAGCATCTCGAGGCGACAGGAATAGTGGACATCACCAACTTGACACAATCGACCACACCAGCGCTCAGACAGGGCGAAGGCCTACTCGACGCGTTTGACATGGGGGCGATCTGATCCGGGGATGACCCAAGTCTGGCACTATGACGGCACGAATGCAGTGCGACACGTGGCAGAACTGATCCCAGAGTTGGGAGGGTTTCGGCTTGCGTCCGGTGATGCCTTTTACCCTTGGATCAGCCTCGAGCATCGCGGCATCAAGGGCGGAAAGCCATATTATGGCCTAGCCAATGTGCGCGGTTGGCAGATAGGCTTTATCGACCCTGTGCCTGCGACAATAGTGGACAAGTTGCCAAAGGCTTTGAAATACGGAAAGTGGATTGATCATTTCGGCCTTGGCCGCGCGTCCATCGCACTCCTCACCCTATCGGCGTCGGTTGCGTTCATCGCTGTGAAGGCACCGGAATGGGTTGCCCCCCTCGTGCCGATTCAATGGGAGCGCAACATGGGTGAGGCAATGGTCGGCGATTTCGGGGGGCGTCTGTGCCACGGACCGGGTGGGAAAGAAGCGATTAAGGCATTGCTCAATCGGTTAGAACCACACGACACACCGGTTGAGGTGGACGTCGCCAATATTTCGATGGTCAACGCCGTATCATTGCCGGGTGGGCGCATCATCATCTTTCAGGGGCTCCTTCAGGAAGCAAAATCTGCCGATGAAATAGCGGGCGTGTTGGGCCATGAGATTGGGCATGTCCGCCACCGCGATGTCATGCAGGCGTTGCTGCGAGAGGCGGGCTTGAGCGTGTTGATGGGCGGCATTAGCGGGAACGCCAATGGCTATGCCAACGCGCTCCTTTCGTCGACCTACTCACGCGACGCTGAGACCAAGGCCGATTTCTATTCGATTAACGCCCTTAGGACTGCCAACATTTCGCCAGAGGACACGGCTGGTTTTTTTACCCGGCTTGCCGCTGACGAGAAAAAGCTAGGCGCAGCCAAGGCGGCATTGGGCTATGTTTCATCACACCCGCTTTCCGAAAGCCGCGAGAAAGAATTTCGGATGAGCAAGAAGGCGGGCCATACCTATCAGCCGACGCTTACGGCGGCTCAATGGAATGCGCTGCTCAACATTTGCCGCAATGATCCCCATGTCAAACCTGATCGCGGCTTTCTGTTTTAATCGCAGCAGCCATTTGCTCAGCGGCAGACTTGGCGATCGATTCCAAATGTAGCTCTGACAGTGAGTCACGGATGATTGCATGACCGATCTAACGCCCCCCCAATATTGGGTACGCCCCGACGGCAGCCGGATGGCATTCCGAAGATTGAGCGGCAGCGGGCCGACGATCATCTTTCTGCCCGGCTATAAGTCAGACATGCAGGGCAGCAAGGCACTGGCGCTGGAAGCGTGGGCAATCCGGACGGAGCGATCCTTTTTGCGCTTTGACTTTGCAGGCTGTGGCGAAAGCGATGGGGCGTTTGAAGATCAAACTCTGGCATCGTGGCGTGATGACGTGATCCGGCTTGTCGAGCGGACGGTGAGCGGGCCCGTCGTGCTCGTGGGATCATCGATGGGGGGGTGGTTGATGATCACCGTCGCCTTGGCGTTGGACGCGCAAGTCGTGGGGTTGGTCGGGATCGCCGCCGCGCCTGACTTCACCGATTGGGGCTATAGCCAGCATGAAAAGGACATTATCGATAAGGAGGGCCGGATTGAACAGCATTCCCGCTATAGCCCGGAGCCGACCGTCACGACGCGTGCGCTGTGGCTTTCAGGCCAGGACATGCGAGTGTTGAATGCCCCCCTCGAGGTCAACTGCCCCGTGCGCTTGCTTCAGGGCCAATGTGACGATGATGTGCCGTGGGAAACCGCACTCCGGCTCGCCGCGCAGCTTCGTTCAGCCGATGTGCAGACACTCTTGATCAAGGACGGGAATCACCGGCTGTCGCGTGACACAGATATTGCGCTTCTGTTGCGAGTGATGGCTGCATTGTTGGAGAATCTATGATCCTGTTGCTGCTGGCCGCTGTGGCCACAACACCCACCGCCGCCGAAGCGCGCTTTGCCGCCTGCGTCACGCTGTCGGAGCATGATCCGGCGAAGGCGCTGGCGGAAGCGGGCAGTTGGCAAACAACCGGTGGCGGCGTGCTGGCACAGCAATGTGCGGGTGTCGCCTATGCGGCCCAAAAACGCTGGCTCCCCGCCGCCGCAGCATTTGAACAAGCAGCGCGCGAGGCCGAGCGGAGCCAGGATGGTCGTGCAGCGAGACTTTGGGTGCAATCCGGCAATGCCGCACTAGCCGCAGGGGATTTTGCCCGCGCCCGCAGCGCCCTAGACACGGCGATCATTGGCG
>JBJOLA010000054.1:0-10927 GCA_046045815.1 Pseudomonadota bacterium | reverse complement strand
ACGCCCTACCCCAGATATTGCAGGGCGTCGCTGTGCCCTTCTATTTCATGGGATTGTCTTCGCTTAGTATATCATCTGTCCCATTAAGCGAGGTCACGAGTGCGGTCGGCATTTCCAGCTTTTTCCGCACATTGGGTGGTGCTATTGCCACGACACTTGCCGTTGCGATGTGGGACATTGAAGCGCGCACCAGCCGATCCGAAATTGCGTCAAACCTCAACGACGCGGCGCCGATGGCAAAATCATTGCAACAAGCGGGAATGTCGGGCGGACAAGCGAGCGGTGTGATCGAACATTTTGTTGACGTCCAGGCCAGCACTATCGGGATGACCCACATTTTTCTCTACGGCGCCTGCCTAGGCGTTGTAGCCGCCGCTGTCGTTTGGCTGATCCCAAAAACGGCTCCGACGCCGGGCACCAGCGCAGCGCATTGACTGCGGTCGTTACCCCCTACCCACCCCGCTCGAAATGAAACAGCAGCACCGTCTCCGGCACTGTAAGCGGCAATTGCAGGCCGACGTGCAGGAGCGCATCGCCTGAAACCAGTGCGCCTTCTCCAATCAGATCAAGTGCCTCGACTATCGATGGTGATGACTGTGAGCGCCACTCCTGAGGCCAGACGAGGCGCACTTGATATTGCGCCGCTGGGTCCAATCCTGCAACATAGAGCCGGTCGGGCAGGCTGTGGGCATGGCCCCTTAGAAAGGCGACAGAGTAGAGCGCTTCAGATTGGTCCACTGAGACGACGCCGACGATGTTGAGATAGTCCGGCGCATCAATCCGGTGGAAGTCGCCGTTGTGGATCAGAGCGCGGTGTTGTTTGTGGAGCGCGATGGCGGCTTTAAGCTCGGCGAGGTCTGCCGCTGGCTCGCTCAGTAAGTTCAGCTCAAGCCCCATATGACCCATCAGTGCCGTGCCCGCACGCATCGACAGGGAGAGCGCCCGATCGGTCTGGTGGCAACGACCGGGGCCAATATGGGTACCCAACACGTCGAGCGGCAGAAAGAAAGATGCACCACGCTGGATGCTTTGCCGGTCATGCGCATCGTTGGTATCAGAAGTCCAAATCCGGTCGGTGTGGGCGAGGATACTCATATCGGGCCGCGCACCGCCCGACGAACAGGACTCGATCTCTACGGCAGGATAGGCAGCGCGGATACGGTCGATCAGGGCATAAAGCGCCTCCACCTGGGCATGGGCACGAGGGCGGCCTGCTGCGTCACCGGGGTGGTTGAGATCGCGGTTCATGTCCCATTTGATGTAGCTGATGGCGTGACCCGAAAGGATCGCGTCAATCTGCCCGAACAGATAGTCGCTGACCTCGGGTCGGGAAATATCGAGGACAAATTGGTGGCGGAAGGGAACTTGGTCTACCCCCTCGATCCGCAGCGCCCAATTGGGATGCGCGCGATAAAGATCACTATCGGGGTTGACCATTTCGGGTTCGAACCAGATGCCCATCTCCATGCCGAGGCTGGTCACATGATCAACGAGCGGCTTCAATCCACCTGGATAGACCGCGTCAGACACCGTCCAATCACCAAGCCCGGCTTGATCATGCCGCCGAGCGCCGAACCAGCCGTCATCCAGCACGAAGCGCTCCACGCCGATATTCGCCGCGCGCGTCGCGATGGCCTTCAACTGATCAACATCATGATCGAACCACACCGCCTCCCAGCTGTTGTAATGGACGGGCCGGGGCTTCGCACGGGTGGAAGGACGCAGGATGTTGGTGCGGACATGGTGGTGGAAATGGCGGCTAAGCGCAGAGAGGCCATTCGCGGAGTAGCCCGCCACGATATCCGGGCTGCGGTAGGTTTCACCCGGGGCCACACGAATCTCGCCGGGCAACAGCAAAGCGCCAAGCGAGGCGATCACCCGGCCGTCGTTCAAACTGTCCACGCGCACGCGGTGGTTGCCGCTCCACGCGAGGTGTAAACCATAAGCCTCTCCGCTGGCTTCACTTGTTGTCGGCGTACAGAGGATGACAGCGGGGAAACTATCATGCGACGTCCGCCCACGCCGGTTCTCCCGCAGGTAACCACCAGAAAAGCGGCTGAGCCGTTCGCGCTGGAACTCGTTCGACCAGCGGCCTGAAAATCCGATAATGTCGGTCATCGGCTGCGGGATCGGCAAGCAAGCAGTCGCCATCTCGCTCACGTCGAGGATGGCATCTCCCTCATTGGTGAGCGCTGTTCCAAAAGTGATAACGCCGCATTTTGGGTCAACCGCGATCGCATAGTCCAGCCGCAACCGGGTGCGCGGATCGCGGCAGATGATGGTCGCCCGCGTGGCGGTCTGCTCGGCGGAGGTGACGGTGAACAGGCTGCCCCAATCCTGTCCCTCCCGGTGGGCTGACAATCCCGATGGCCCCAGCAAGCCCAATCCAGGCTCCATCGCGAGCGATGCGGTGATCGGCGCGTCGGCGCTACCCGGCCCACCCTGACGCGAGGTCATCCGGACGATCTCGTGAGCGGTGACATTATCCGCAAGCCGTTTTCCCCAGTGGACAACGTGGAGCGTCGCACCCTCTGCGCACGCCAGAATCAGCGTCGTTTCTCCGGCGTCAAAGCGGATGTGGTCCATATTTTCCTCAGGCTGGTCGGAAATTGAAAATGCACGCAGCGCATTCGCCACTTGCCTAATGCCAAAAGCGAAGTAGCTTGCGCGGCAATTGGCCGAAAAAAGAGCCGATTGCAATGCGGGGTTGAGGGAAAGCATATGTTCGAGGGTGGATCATCGGCGCTGCAGCTCGCCATTTTTGTTGGCCTAACTGGCCTCATTGCATTGCTCACTTATTGGAAAGTGCATGGCAAAGGTGCCGCGCGCGGCAGCGGTGACGGATCAACCCGCGAAGTCTTCCTTGCCGGTGGCGGCCTCACTTGGATGTACGTTGCCGGGTCGATCACGCTCACCAATCTGTCAACCGAACAGCTCGTCGGAATGAACGGCAATCAGATGCTGCTGTTGGCGTGGTGGGAATTATGCGGCTTCGTGGGGCTGCTGATCCTCGCATTCGTGTTCGTGCCGATTTATTACCGCAACAACTGCACGACGGTGACCGAGCTGCTCGAAAAGCGTTATCAGGGCGGCAGCATCCGCACCGTCATCTCCTTCTCGTTTCTTGCTGGAAACATCTTGATCTACCTGCCCGCCGCGCTTTATTCGGGCAGCCTGTTCCTCAAATCCATGTTTGGCGTGGAATGGCCGCTGATCTGGTTTGCCGCGCCGATGGCGATAGTCGCGGCGCTATATACAATCACTGGTGGCCTGCGCGCTGTGGCGGTGATGGATACTTATTCGGGGATCGGTGTGCTCGGCATTGCGCTCCTCGTCGTATTTCTGGCGCTGTGGAAGATTGACTTCGATCTGTCCGGAATCCCCGCTGAGCGGCTGTCGATGATCGGCGGCCGGAAATCACCAATCCCGATCCACACCTTGTTTACGGGGATGATCTTCATCCAAATATTTTACTGGTCAACCAATCAGAATATTACGCAGAAAGCGATGACCGCACCCACCGTGCGAGAAGCGCAAAAGGGTGTGCTAGCTGCAGCTGCGATCCGCATCCTGATCATTCCCATCATCGTCGTGGTGCCCGGCGTGGTGGCGTATAAATTATTCGGCCCATTGGGGGATAAGGCGTACGGCCAAGTGGTTGCCGCTGTGCTGCCACCTTGGATGTCCGGTGCGTTCGCCGCGCTCATGGCCGCCGCCGTGATTGCCCATACCAGCGCGATCCTCAACAGCTCGGTTGCGCTGTATGCGATTGATTTCCATGACAAGTTCCTGACACCTGTTAAAAACCATTGGCGCCTAGCGAGCATCGCATCGATCGTACTGACGATCACCTCGGTCGCGTTGGTCCCCGCGTTTGAAAATGCCAAGAGCATCATCAATTTGTTGCAGGAATTAAACGGCCTGCTGTCGATGCCGATTCTGTCTGCGTTCATCGCGGGGCTCTTGTTCCGCGGCGTGGATGCGCGAGCGGCGATTGCGGGATTACTCTACGGGGTCGCGACTTATGCGCTCCATAATTTCATCCTCTACAAGCCCGATACGCTTTTTCCAGGTGAGACGACTTACGAGCATTTCGGGATGCCGTGGCTCCATTATATCGACGTGATGGTGATCGTGCTGGTCACGTCAGTGATCGTTGGACTCGCGGTGAACCGCTTCGTTTTCGGCAACCGGGCTACGTTCATCTTCAGCGAAAAAGGACGCGCGATGCGAGTGGCAAAAGCATGACCGAGCAAATCCTTGTCATTGATGAAGGCACCACGTCCACCCGGGCGATGCTGTTCGCCGCTGATGGCACCTGCCTGGGCAGTGCGCAGCGCCCGCTGACCCAGCATTATCCGGCGCCCGGTCTGGTCGAGCATGATGCAGCCGAGATTTGGACATTGACCCTGGAATGCGCGCGAGAGATGGTGGCGAAGGCTGGCGGCGCGGACCGGATCGCAGGTATTGGCATCACCAACCAGCGTGAGACGATTGTGTTCTGGGACCGACGTACGGGCGAACCCTTGGCTCCCGCGATTGTCTGGCAAGACCGACGCACGTCGGACATCTGCGAAGGCCTGAGGGCGCGCGGTGAAGAGCCTCCCGTGCAGGCCAAGACTGGCCTGCTGCTCGATCCCTATTTCTCTGGCAGCAAAATCGGCTGGGCACTCCAGAATTGGCCGCAATTGAAGGAAGTGGGTGATCATCTCGCCGTGGGTACGGTCGAGAGCTATCTCGTGTTCCGCCTGACCGGCGGTGCCCATATCAGTGACGCCAGCAATGCGTCACGTACTGCATTGATGGCGATTGGCGACGGCGTTTGGGACGATGGGTTGTGCGATCTGTTCGGCGTATCAAGGGGCATCCTCCCGGAGATCGTCGATTGCGCCGGGCCACTGGGATCCACGCTGCCAGAGCTGTTTGGCGGTGTGATCAAGATCGCGGGGATGGCAGGCGATCAGCAGGCGGCGCTTATTGGCCAAGCTTGCCTCTTCCCCGGGCAGACCAAGGCGACTTATGGCACGGGCGCGTTTGTGCTTACGCAAACCGGGCGGGTGCAGCCGCAGTCCCGCCACCGCTTGCTCTCCACTGTCGCGTGGCAGCTGAATGGGGAGCGCCATTATGCGCTGGAGGGCTCGGTATTTGTCGCGGGCAGCCTGATCCAATGGCTTCGTGATGATCTGGAGTTGCTCAAACACGCCGCCGATAGTGAACAGTTGGCGCGATCCGTTCCGGACAATGGCGGGGTCTATCTTGTGCCTGCGCTGTCGGGCCTTGGAGCGCCGCATTGGCAACCGAACGCCCGCGGTGCGATAAGCGGGTTGAGTTTTGCCGCGAAGAAAGCGCATGTCGTACGCGCGGCGCTTGAGGCGATGGCGCACCAAACCAATGATCTCAAAAATGCTTATGCAGCCGACGGCGCGGATTGGGCGGAACTGCGGATCGACGGTGGGATGGTTGCCAACGATTGGATGGCGCAAGATTTGTGCGACGTGCTCAACATCAATGTTGAACGGCCGCAGTTTATCGAAACAACCGCGCTCGGCGCTGCGATGCTGGCGGGCGTTGGAACAGGCCTGTACGGCTCCCTAGAGGCCGCTGCAGCTATGCGGAAGGAGGTTGAGCACTTCACCCCCGGCATGGACACTGCGACGCGCAACAGACGGCTGAGTGGCTGGGAAAATGCGTTGACGCGGTTGCTGTAGATGCGCCTGGCTGCGGCTGCGATCGTTGCCGGAATTTTACACGAAACTAAACGTGATCAGCCCGCTTTGGTGCGCAGTCCGGCAAGCTGCTTGAGCTTGGGCGTTACAATCGGCACCGTCAGCATCGTGCTGCCAATCGCCATCACCAGCAGAGCGGTAAATGTCTCATTCGTGATGATCGCTTTATCAAGCAAGATGTTGACAAAGATGATCATGATCAGGGCCTTGGTCTGGAGCAACCAACCAATCAGAGACGCCTCACCTGGCTGCCATTTGAGGATCCGCCCCGCAATGTGAATGCCAACCAGCTTACCCGCAACTGACGCGATCAAAAGCAATGCCGCCGCCGCAAATACGGTGACGCCACCCATATCCCAATTTGTCCGTAGTCCCGTGCTCAAAAAGAAGACCGGCATGAACGCGAGCAAGACAGTTTGTCGGTAACGGTCCATCCGCTCCTGATCAAACCAGCGGGCTTCGGTCACCGCGCCTGCCAAAAATGCACCTACCATGAAATGGAGCCCGGACCAATCCCCCAAAAACCCACATCCGGCAAGCCAGATCAGGCTGACATACCAGCGATCGCTTTCAGGGATTTTGGGCATCAGCTTGCGATACATTATGGCCGCGACCCCGAACAGGATGAGGAAGCCGCCCTGCCGTCCGATCCGTTCCCAATCGAGAAGGACCATCGCGAGCACGCCCCAGATCGCAATATCATCCAGACTGGCATAGCGCAGAATCCGCTGTCCGATAGGTTCACGCAGGATATCGAGCTTTTCCATCAGCAAAACGAGGATCGGGAGCGCCGTTACTGCGCAGGCCATGCCAACACCAACGATGAATTGCCAAGTCTGGCCGTTTGCGCCGATCCAGTTGCCCCCGAACTTGAGCAAGAGCACCGCCGCCACACTGCCGAACATCAGCGGCACAAACAGTGCCATCCCTGCGGTAATACCTGTCTCGCGTCGACGCTGCCACGCCTCGCTGATGTCAAGTTCAACCCCCGCAATCCAAACGAAGATCATAACCGCCCACCATGCGATACCGTTGAGCGCACCGATGACCTTGGGATCAAACACGAGGTGATAATAATCCGGAAAAATCGCCCCCATCACGCCGGGGCCAAGCAATATACCGCAAATGATCTGCACCACGACCAGAGGCGCAAAAAATTCCGTCCGCCCGAGTCGCCAGATGAGGTAGGGCACCACGAAGATCAGCAACATGGCGATCAGGAAGATTTCAGTCATTGACATATTCTGGCGTAATGGCGAACCGCTTCCCGAGAAGCAAGCCGGGAGACGCTAAAACCAAAATTCATCGGAAGACATTGCCCACGTCGCGCGAGGGTAACCCTTAAAAAATTGGCGCGCTCGGAGCGATTCGAACGCCCGACCCTCAGATTCGTAGTCTGATGCTCTATCCAGCTGAGCTACGAGCGCGCAAGGGAATGGCGCCGATAGTGTGCTTGTGAAAAAGATGCAACCCGTTGCGCGTCATAGTTTCGCGCCGTAGAGCAGAAAAATGAAAATTAATGCGTTGATATCGGTGATTGTTCTCGGTGTGTGGTGTCTTCCGCTCGGCGGCTGCGCAAATCAAGGTGCGTTTCCGTCACTAGCAAAGCGCCCCTTTGAAAAAACGCCCCAAGCAGATGTAAACGCGCCGACCTCACCACCGACGCCGGCGCACAATCTGAAGTCAGACCCGGCACTGCTCGCCCGTATTTCAGCGGCAACCGCGCGGGCAAGATCGGGCATCCCGGCGTTCGAAGCGGCTTTGCCCGCGGCACGATCAGCAGTAGCAGATGGCGCAGGTTCACGCCTGTCAGAAAGCTGGATCAATGCACAATTGTTGGTGACCCGGCTGGAACGAACACTTGAACCCGCTCGTATTGCACTGTCCGATCTTGACGGTGAACAGCGCAATGTGCAGCTTGATCCGAATTCAGCAGACGGCCCCGCACTTGCTGCGGGCATTCGAGAGGTCGAAACGATTGCGGAGCATCAATCCGCAGAACTTTCGAGTCTGATGGCGACACTCAACCGCTAGACGCCGCCTTGTGCACCTGTGCGTTGCGCACATAGTGAGCGACGCCCATCTGATTGCCCATCTTTTGCGCATCGGTTAGATCCCGCATGTAGCGTGCAGGCCTGCCACCCCACATTTGCCCAGCGGGGATACATTTCCCCGGTGTCAGCATCCCGCCAGCCGCGAGCATGCCATCGTTTTCAATGATGCAGCCGTCCATCACGATGCTGCCCAGCCCGACGAGCGCGTTGGAGCGAATGGTGCAGCCGTGAAGCATCGCCATATGCCCAACCAGCGCATCTTCCTCAATGATCGTTGGCCAGCCCTTCATGCCGCCCTTGTCTGAATCGCAGTGGATCACGGTGCCATCCTGAACGTTGGATCGCGCGCCGATGCGGATGGCGTTGACGTCGCCGCGCAGCACGCAATTATACCAGATGCTCGCCCCTTCGCCGATCTCGACATCGCCAACAATCCGGCAACCGGGAGCGACGAAGGCAGTTGAGTGAATGCGGGGCGTGCGGCCGTTCAGGGTGATGATGCTGACGCCGTCCATTGGTCTTTCCTTATGTTGTGGTTGATGAGGGGTTTTGAGGGGTTTCGGGTTCCCTCTCGGCCTCAGCGTGAAACCCTACCCCCCGAGCAATCGTGCCGCGTGGGCCGCGTGGTAGGTTAATACACCGGAACAACCTGCGCGGCGGAATGCCAATAGTGTTTCCAAGACAAGCGCGTCACGGTCCCCCGCACCTGCCGCCGCAGCGGCCTCGATCATCGCATATTCTCCCGACACTTGATAAGCGAAAACAGGAACTTCAAACCGTTCCTTCACACGGCGAATGATATCAAGATACGGCAGTCCGGGCTTGACCATCACGCAGTCTGCACCTTCAGCCAAATCGAGTGCAACCTCCCGCAGCGCTTCCACAGCATTGGCTGGGTCCATCTGATAGGTCTTCTTGTCGCCCTTCAACAGGCCTGAGGAGCCGACGGCATCCCGGAACGGACCGTAGAAGGCGCTCGCATATTTTGCAGCGTAAGCCATGATTTGGACGTTCACATGCCCCGCTTCTTCCAGCGCCCCACGGATCGCGCCGACCCTGCCGTCCATCATATCCGATGGCGCTATGACGTCAGCCCCAGCAGCAGCCTGCACCAGCGCCTGATCCACCAGCACAGCCGATGTCGCGTCGTTCAGCACGTAGCCGGCGCCATCCACCAGCCCATCATGCCCGTGCGCCGTGTAAGGATCCAACGCGACATCGGTGAGGATGCCGATTTCTGGCACCGCATCTTTGATGGCGCGGATGGCTCGGCACATCAGATTGTCCGGGTTGAGCGCCTCTCGTCCATCCTCGGTGCGCAGCTCACGCGGCGTATTGGGAAAAAGTGCGATACAGCCAATGCCCAGCCCGCGCGCTTCCTTTGCCCGGTCCACGATCTTGTCCACGGACCAGCGCGACACCCCCGGCAGTGAGCCGATCGGTTCTGCCACCCCCTGCCCCGACGTCACAAACAACGGCCAGATCAAATGAGCGGGCGCAAGGCTATGTTCCGCGATCATGGCGCGGCTCCAAGCGGTGGAACGGGTGCGGCGCAGGCGCAGCGCGGGGAAGGATGCATGTGTCATCGCCCTTCCCTACACCAGCAATCCGCAACGGGAAATGCTGGAATTCGCCGAAAATTAGGAGCATTTTAGCGCTTTGCTGCGATGAAGGGGTGATGTTGCAAATTGCAGCCCATATGTTGACTGGCGGCGCGCCTGCAACCGCATCTGTGCGGCGGGAAGACGCGTGCCCCAAAGACTGGCGCAATTTGGCCGATGACGCCAGCGAACCAACGGCATTCTGCGAAGAATGGTTCCTTGGCCCGGCGTTGCGGCACCTGCAAAATGGGTCGGATGTCCGCCTGGTCGACGTCCGCGATGGCGGCGGCAATTTAATCGGACTGATCCCGCTCACGCGACATAATCGCTATGGCCGCATGCCGGTGCGCCACGTCCGCAACTGGATGCATTTCCAGTGTTTCATGGGTTCCCCACTGGTGCGGCGCGGCGAGGAAGAGCCATTCTGGCTGGCGATTATCGACTGGCTGGATGCGAGCAACTGGGCACAAGGCCTGTTTACGCTTTCCGGCATCCTGGAAGACGGGCCACTCCACCGCGGCCTTGCGCAAGCGGCGCAACTTCTCGGTCGCCCCTGCCCCACCGTCCACCGTTATTCTCGGGCAGCGCTTGCCAGCACCTTGGCGCCGGAAGAGTATCTCGCCACCCATGTCCGCAGCAAGAAGCGCAAAGAACTACGCCGCCTCGCGAATCGCCTGGCAGACACCGGCACAGTCTCGTTTCACACATTGAGCGACTCGGCCCAGTTGGGGGAATGGAACAGCGCCTTTCTCGCGCTCGAAGCGGCGGGATGGAAGGGCGAGCGCGGCGCGGCGATGGGCAATGATCCGGCGACCCGCGCCTTCTTTGCCGAAATGATGTCAGCGGCCTATAGGGCAGGAAAGCTTGATTTCCAGCGGCTCGATCTTGATGGCCGTGCAATTGCAATGCTGATCAATTTCCGCACCCCACCGGGCAGCTGGTCTTTCAAGATTGCCTATGATGAAGATCTCGCCCGCTTTTCGCCCGGCGTGCTGATCGAACTGGAAAATCTGGCGAAAATGCTGAATGATCCGGAGATTGACTGGATGGATAGCTGCGCGGTTCAGGATCATCCGATGATCAACAGCCTGTGGGCGGAACGGCGCACCCTGGTGCAACTAACGGTGCCGCTATCCGGCGCGCGCCGACAGCTCATTTACCGGACCTGCCACGCCGCCGAAACATCGTCCGCCTGGCTGCGCAACACTCTTGGCCGGACGGGCGGTGGAACGTGACCCAAAAAGCATTTCCCGATGCAAGCCTTGCCCAGTTTGCAGCCGCCTACCCCGAAACCGTGGTCAGGATCGGCCAAACTCTGTGCGATCATCCGATGCTCAGCCTGCCCGCGCTGATCGAGCTGGCGGGCGCGCTGCCCCCGCAGAATGTTGAATATAATCCCGGTGCACTTCCGATCGGGATTGACCCCAAAGATGTGCCCCCGCCGCACCTGAGTATCGCCGACACCATCCGCTCAATTGAGGAAAATGGCAGCTGGATGGTGATCAAATTCATCGAGCAAAGCCCGACCTATCGCGCGCTACTCGAG
>JBJOLA010000047.1:0-7148 GCA_046045815.1 Pseudomonadota bacterium | reverse complement strand
TGGACAAAAAACTGATGCGTTATGGAAAATTGGAAGACGGTGCGATGACGTTTCGAAAGTCCAAACCAATGGCGGCAACTGGACAGGCTACTGAGTTCGCCATCGCCGCAGAATAGTGATCTGGCATCGGTCGAGTGAATTGCGCTCAACCGCTGCGACCACTATGGCAGGGCTATGACTGCGCTTGATATTCTGGTTCTCCTCCTTGTCGGTTATTTTGGTGTCAGGGGCCTGTCTCGTGGCTTCGTCAATGAAGCGCTTTCGCTCGTTGCCTGGGTCGCCGCGATTGCCGCAGTGAAAGTGCTGCACGCTCCTGTGGCCGAAGCACTTGCTGGGCCGGTTGGAACGTCAAGTGGAGCATCTGTGCTGTCGTTCGCTCTGGTGTTCGGCATCACCTTTCTGATTGGGCGGTTGATCGCCAATCGGATTGGCACGGCGACAAAGTCTTCGGGGCTTGGTGTATTTGATCGCATTTTGGGTTTTGGTTTTGGCGCAATTAAGGGACTTTTGGGCGCAAGCCTGATCTTCCTTTTCGGCTCACTGCTCTACGACACCGTTTATGGCGGCAAATCAGAACGACCCGCTTGGATGGTTGAATCGCGCACCTATCCATTGCTTAACGCGACATCGAGTGCGCTTGTGACCTTTGTCGATCAACGTCGCAAAGGGGGCGGCGGGCCGACCACGCCGAACAACTGATGTCCCCTCCCCTCTACACGACTGACATCCTCCAATTGGCGGTTTCCACGGCAAGAATTGAACGGCTGGCGATGCCGCAGGGCAGCGTAGAGCGGCGGTCTAAGCTTTGCGGTAGCAGAGTGACCGTGGACGTAATGCTGAACGACAATGGACGAATATCGGCGTTTGGGATGGAGGTGCGGGCTTGCGCATTTGGGCAAGCATCTAGCGCGCTGGTCGCTCAGCACGCTGTCGGAAAGTCCCTTGAGGAGATTGAGGCGGCGCGAGATGCACTTTCAGCCTATCTTGCGGGCACAGCGGACACACCCGGACCTTGGCCGGGGCTCATCATTTTTGAAGCTGCGCGCCAGCATAGTGCGCGACACCCCTCAATTCGCTTGGCACTGGAAGCGACGGCTGACGCTATGCGCGAAGCATTAGGCTGATGGAGCACGGGCCATCTATCCTGAGCGAGGGCGTGATCCTGTTGGGCGCGGGGCTGCTCTTTGTCATTGCGTTTCGAAAATTGGGTTTAGGGTCTGTGCTCGGATACTTGCTTGCCGGCGTCAGTATCGGTCCATTCGGGCTCGGCCTGGTTGGCGGCGGACAATCTAAATTGGGCATCGCGGAGCTTGGCATTGCATTGTTGCTCTTTCTCGTCGGATTGGAGCTCAACCCCGCGCGACTTTGGCGGCTCAAACGGGACATTTTTGGACTCGGTTTGGTACAGGTCGTCTTGTGTGGGCTCGTCCTTGCTGGTTTGATTCTGCTGGTTTCTGGGTTCACGTGGGGGGCTGCACTTGCGCTCGGGTTGCCCCTGGCCTTGTCATCAACTGCTCAAGTGTTGCCCAGCCTCAAGTCGTCCGGACGCATCAATACACCGTTTGGGGAGCGGGCCTTCTCGATCCTGCTGTTTCAGGATTTGGCGATAGTCCCGCTGATCACGATCATCGCGGCTTTATCGCGCGCACCTGCCGACCCGTCGACGCCGCCAGGCTGGCAGCTTGCACTTTACACGGTTGGTGCGGTGGCAGCGCTCGTGCTTGCGGGGCGCTTCGTCATCAGCCCTGTCCTCCGCCTGACTGGCAGAATGGGGGAGCGGGAATTGTTCGTGGTGGTTGGCTTGTTCACGGTCGTGGCGAGTGCGGCTGTGATGGAGTCACTTCACTTGTCCACTGCCCTCGGAGCGTTTGTGGCAGGCGTCATGTTGGCGGACTCGCCGTATCGCCACGAGATCGAGGCCGATGTGGAGCCGTTTCGCTCGATCCTTCTCGGTCTGTTCTTCATGGCCGTGGGGATGGTTCTTGATATTGGCGCGATCTTCGCCAATCCGCTCTTCGTTATTGGGCTGGCGGCTGCGATTGTGGTGGTCAAAACTGGGCTGATCTACTGCCTCGGCCGCGTTTTCGGCATGGCTGGTCGGCCCGCATTTGGTCTTGGTTTGCTTTTAAGTCAGGGTGGGGAATTTGGTTTCGTGTTGTTTGCGCAGGCCCAAGCGGCGCTGTTGATTGAACCCGAAGCGTCGAGCCTATTCAGCGCGATTGTAACACTTTCCATGGCAACAACGCCCTTTTTGCTGATGATTGCGCGTCGATTTGAATATGCGCGGCCTCATGATGGAGACATGCCGGATGGACCAGAATCCGCCGCAAATACCAAGGCCATTGTCGTCGGATTTGGCCGATTTGGACAAACGGTTTCCCAGATGCTGGTTGGCCACGGTGTTTCCGTCACTCTTATCGACATGAAACCCCAGCAAATCGAGGTCAGCGGCACCTTTGGAGCAAAAGTTTATTACGGCGACGGTCGCCGCATTGATTTGCTTCGCACAGCTGGAGCAGATCAAGCGCAGGTCATCGCTTTTTGCACGGATAATGCAGCAATCGGTCCAAAAGAATTGCAACCAATTCTGGAATCATTTCCACAAGCGGCTGTCTTTATGCGGGTCTTTGATCGACGCCAAATGATCGCCGTCCGTGATCTCGATCTGTCTGGGACCGTACGTGAGGTCTTCGAATCCGCAATGCGCATGGGCATTGAGGCGCTTGCAGCAATGGGTGCCACCGACGCTGAGATTTTGGCCGTAGAAACGCAGTACCGCGAACGTGACCTAGAGCGCCTCGAGGCACAAGGATCCACCGGAGATTTACATGCGGGACCGGAACCGCTTTATCGACTCGCTCGAAAGGTCTCAGGCGCATGACGACGGATCGACTGATTGCGGCGGCGGCAATTTCAGCCGCCTTTGGGATAGCTGCTTCAGCATTCGCCGCTCATGGCGCCCAAGGGCTCGCAATCGACTGGCTGAAAACGGGCGGCACTTACCAGCTGATCCACGGCGTTGCAGCCTGCTCGTTGGCAAACACACATCGTCGCCCGGCCTCCCTGCTTTTGAGCGGAGCGACGCTGTTTGCAGCTACGTTGTATATGATGGCATTTGGCTTGCCGCGCTGGCTCGGCGCGATCACACCCATTGGCGGGCTGTTGATGATCGCTGGCTGGCTCTGGATTGCCTATCGCGCTTCTTCATCAAGGAATGATGAGACGTCAGGAAGAGACACGGATTTGTCGAGGTAGGCTTGGCCGATTCCGTGCGCGAGAACGAACGGCAGATTGCCTCCGCTCATCTTTTTGTCATGGAGCATATGAGCAACCAGTGTTTCTCCTGATCCAGTAACCCCTGCCGCTGCCAGTCCGTCTGGCAAGCCCACCGATCGTAAATGCGCGCCGACCCGCGCCGCATCCTGACTTGAACAGAGCCCTTGTCGGGCTGCGAAACGGAAAGCCAGTGCCATACCGGCTGCTACCGCTTCACCGTGGAGCAGACGGTCAGAAAAACCGGTATCCGCTTCGAGGGCGTGGCCAAAAGTGTGGCCGAGATTAAGCAGCGCTCGCTTGTCCATCGTTTCACGCTCATCAGCTTCAACAATGGCGGCTTTGGCGCGAACACTTGTCTCAATTGCATGTATTTGCGCGGCGCGTTCACCTGAAAGCAGCTGTGAGCCGTTCGCTTCACACCATTCAAAGAATGCAAAATCGTCAATGAGGCCGTATTTGACCACCTCGGCATAGCCTGCCCGCCGATCACGCAGTGGCAGGCTATCCAACACTGCCGGATCAATCAGCACGAAGGCGGGCTGGTGAAAACTGCCAACCAAATTCTTTCCGGCAGCGGAATTGATGGCGGTTTTGCCGCCGACCGATGAATCAACTTGCGCGAGCAAAGTCGTCGGTATTTGAATGAATTGGCAGCCGCGTTTTACAATCGCAGCCGCAAAGCCAACAAGATCACCCACCACCCCGCCGCCTAGTGCGATGATATGATCCTGCCGTTCGACGCCCAGTTCAATCAGACGATCACACAGTGCCGCGAGCTGGTGCCAGTTTTTCGTACCCTCCCCCGCCGGAAGGATGATCTGGTCGAGCGTCAAGCTGCCGACATCAAGCAGGGGCAGGACATGGCGCGCGACGGTTTCCTCAGTGACAAGGACGAAGCGGCCGTCGCGCGAAAATGGACGCAGAATCGTCTCAGCACGCGCCAATGCCCCCTCTTCAATCAGAATATCATAACTGCGTTGGCCAAGGCCGACGGTCACGCGTGACATGCGAGCTTCTCCAATATCAAATCCACAGTGCCGTCGTGCGGGGTGGATTGGCTTTGCACGTGGATCGGCGCCAGTGCGTAGACGGGATTACGAATCTCGCTGAGTTCGCGTAAAATCTTTCGCGGGTCCTTGCCGATAAGCAGCGGGCGATTGTCTTTGCGCCCAACCCTCTCTGCCAATACGTCAATGTCTGCATCAATCCATACCCCGATGCCCTGTTCGAGGATCAGCGCCCTTGTGGCGTCATTCATGAATGCACCACCGCCCGTCGCGATTATCTTGGGCTTGCCGTCCATTAGGCGCGCGATAACGCGTCTTTCGCCGTCACGAAAGGAGGCTTCACCGTAACGTTCAAATATTTCAGAAATCGTCATGCCCGCAGCGGTCTCAATCTCCTGATCTGCGTCGACGAACGCTAAACTTAACCGCTGACTCATTCGCCGGCCAATGGTCGATTTACCAACTCCCATGAGACCAATCAGCACGATCGGGCGGGTGATGTTGGGCAACAACGGATGGATCTCGGCGTTCATGACAGTTGGGGCTATACACAGGGGCATGGTATCGGGCAAAAGGCGCTTCGAACAATTATTGTCTAGGTGAAATGCATGTCGCGATTGATCAAATGGGGCGGTGCCGTGGTGGTGATTGCAGCGATATTGTTTTTCCTGCAAAGTCGCGTGTCTGAGCAACCTCTTTCCCGCCACGAAAAGCCGGTGTCTGTCGATGCGCTCAAGTAGAACGCGCCTGTTCGCTTTCCTGACGGTTGCCACGCTCATCGCGGTGATACCGGCTCTCGGTCAGGACAAGCCAGAGTCGATTCTGCCACCTGGATTTGGTGATCCGGTGGAAACGCCAGCACCGGATGGCGAGGCTAAAAAGCCTACAGACCTGTTGCCTGATATCACGCTCAATGCGCCGACCTCCTCCAAGCCCAAGAATTCGGCTGGCGTATCGGTAGGTGATCTGTCTGCGGGACTGGTAACCGCCAAAGACGGAGAAGAACTGCCTCCGGTCGCCCAAGCTGTGTTGCAGGATTTGCCCGCAAGCGTGCGACGGTCAACCAGCCAGGTCGGCATATTGGGTTCAACCGACGGTGACTTTGGGGCTGACGCATTCGGGTCTGCAGACGGAAAATATCTTGAGTATCTGATGCGCAAAACCCGCGCGCCAATCGCATCGCGCTGGGCGTCGATTGCATTGAGACGGGCATTGCTGAGCCGCGTAAACACCCCTGCCAACCTCAACGGTGCAGACTGGGTGGCGGAGCGTGCGTGGCTGCTGCTGCGCATGGGGGAAGCCAGTGCTGCGCAAATGCTTGTACAGAGTGTTGACGTGGATCAATATTCGCCGAAAATGCTGCAAGTTGCGATGCAAACCTCGTTGGCAAGCAGCGACCCAGCCGGTCTATGTGCCTATGCCGAACCGGGATTGACGCATTTCAAAGACGTGTCTTGGAAGATGACACGGGCAATTTGTTCAGCTCTTGCAGGCGAGTCCGCTCAAGCGAGCGCGCAAATTGACGATGTGCGAGATCGCGGAGCGGGCCGAGGCATTGACGGATTGCTGGCTGAAAAAGTCGTCGGCGCGGGGAATAATACGCGCCGCTCGGTCGTAATCCAGTGGGATGGTGTCTCGGAACTTACGACATGGCGTTTTGGCTTGGCGAGCGCAACCGCGCTTGATCTGCCAGACGCCTTGATCGAATCGGCAAGTCCCCGTGTCCGTGCCTGGCATGCTCGATCACCACTGATCACGTCTGCCAAACGGGAACGTAGCGCAGAAATCGCCGCTGCGATCGGTGTTTTCTCAAGCGCTGCGTTGATCGACTTTTACGGTCAGATAGCGGATGAAACTGATCCAGCAGCATCAAAAGGGAAACCATTTTCCTTGCTACGTCAGGCCTATATCGGTGACACGCCTATTGCGCGTGTGGCCGCCATGCACAGCCTGTGGACGAGCGCACCCAAAGATGTTTACGCACCCTATGCGCGGCTGCTTGCGACCTCATATGCCGCAGGTCAGTTGGTTCCCGATAGCGGATTGAGCGAAGATACTGACAATATCGTGGCATCAATGATGGCGGCGGGCCTGGATATTCAGTCCGCAAGATGGGCGGACACAGTGAGTAGCGGTAGCGCTGCTTGGGCCTATCTCGCCGTTGGAGCTCCCGGAAAAGTCGTCGATTGGAGCCGCAGTAAAATTGCATCATTTCAAAGCGGCGCGGGTGGAGAAACCGGTCGTCGTGGGCAATTTCTTTTTGCGGGCATGGCGGGCCTCGGTCGGATGGATGCGAACGATATTTCCGATATGGCATCGGACTTGGCAATCCCCATCGGCCGCAAAAGCAATTGGACACGCGCGCTAGATCGGGCGGTTGCTGCGCATGAGGCGGGAACAGTCGTATTATTGTGTGCGCTTGGGCTACAAGGCAAGTCTTGGCAGCAGGTTTCTCCTGACATGCTATATCACAGTATTTCAGCCTTGAGACGTGTGGGACTGCCTGGCGAAGCGCGAATGATCGCGGCTGAGGCAGTCACCCGGGGGTAAAGATGGCCGTCGCTGAGGCATCACAAGACAAGCGGTTGATCGACCGTTTCCTAGAGATGATGGCGGCTGAAGCTGGCGCGTCGCGCAATACGATGCTGGCCTATCGCAGTGATCTTTCCTCAGCATCTGCGTTTCTCCGTGGACAGCTTTCGAGCGCCACAGCAGTTGAATTGACAAGACTTGGCAATGGATGGGCTGAACTCGCCAAATCGAGCGTTTCGCGCAAGTCTGCGGCGCTGCGGCGTTTTTTCGGCTTCTTGGTTGATGAGGCATTCCGTCCCGATGATCCGTCCCCCGCCCTGCCCCGCCCGACAA
>JBJOLA010000284.1:0-3099 GCA_046045815.1 Pseudomonadota bacterium | reverse complement strand
CCGCGCTGGAGGATGCGGTGGCGGGGCAGGGCGGTTGCCTCTACGGGATGGAGGCTATGGAGTTTCTCCGCATCGAAAAGGGGCATCTGGTCGTCGGCGGCGAAATTGATGGGCGGCTGACCCCGCATGATCTGGCGCTCGATAAGATGCTCAATAAAGCGGGCGGCTTCATCGGCGCATCGGGGCTTTCACGGCCTGCTTTGTCCGCGTCCGGCCGTCGGCAATTGGTCGGGCTGGAGGCGATAGAGGGCACTATCCCCGAAGGATCAATGCTGATCACCCGCGAGGGTGAGGCGTCCCAAGGCCATGTCACCGCCGCCGCATTCCGCATCATCGAAGGGGGGTCAATCGCGCTGGGGCAGTTGGAAGGCGGCTTTGCGCGGATGGGTGAGGAGCTGATCGCAACCTCCCCCACCCGAGGGCAAAAGGCCCGCGTCCGTGTGGTCGCCCCGGATTTTTATTATACGGCAGGGGAGCGTTACCGTGACTGACGTAACCATCACCCCACTCCCGGCAGCCCCGCTCCACGCGCTCGAAATCTGGAGCAATGCGCCTGCCGTCGCCAAAAGGCTTGAGGCCGCCACTGGATTCGCGTTCCCGCCAATGGGCCGCTCCGCCGGAACCGACGCGCTGCGCCTGATCCGCTACGAACCCACCGTCTGGCTGGTCGAAGGCGACGCAAGTGCGCTGCCCGCAATCTTGGGCGAGAATGGCAGCCTCACCCACATCGGCGGCGGCATCGTCCGCGTGCGGCTGTCAGGCGAAGGCTGGCGCACCCTGTTGATGGAAGGCGGCATGTTCGACGCGGAGTCCCCCACGTTCGCGCCGGGCAGCAGCGCCGCCACCATCATCGACCACGTCTCCGTCCGCCTCCACGTGGTGAGCGATGACGCGTGTGACGTCTATGTGCCAGCGAGCTTCAGCGCGGGGTTGGTGCGTTTTTGGGAATTGGCGGCAGGGAGTTTGGTGCGGTAGCCTTGATCTGGCCAACCATAATTTGAGGTCAGTCTAGCAAATCAGGTTCCAAACCCATTACTGCCCGATCTATGTCATATGCCCACTCAACAGGGAGGCGCTTCTTGTCGACCATGTATTCGATTGAGCATTGTCCCTCCGGGTCGCCATCGACAAACTTATATGCAACCAGCGATGGCTCATCTGCCGAATTGTCGAAAATCCAAGCACGATTTGCTTTCCAAAAAAACCAAGGCATTTGCCGAATGGAACGAAACCGCCGCTCGCGCACTTTGTCGGGCGGGACATCATGTCCGCCCTTCGCTACCCGAGCACGGATGCGTTCAAACTGCCTCTCAACCTTGTCAACATAGATGTAAACAAAGCACACTTCATAATCATTCGCCTTGGCTTTCTCTACCAGACGCCGATATTTTGGCGAGGAAAGGACCGTTTCCACCCCAATCGTCTGATGCACCTCAATCGACGTGTCGAGCCACGCTTCAATGCGTTGAACAGCGGCGAGATTCGCGGCCAGCAGATCGAGATTGTCGACGTCTTTGAGCCGTGCCGTCAATAAATCGGGGTTGATAATCCAAACCGAGCCGTCCAGCCCCATGACGTCCCCGCGCCCATATGCCGTGCTTTTCCCACAGCCATTGGGTCCAGCCACGATCCAGAAGCGAGGGCGCTCGGTTCCCTTTGATGCCAACTATTTGACGTCCAGTCCCAACGCTTTGTTCTCGGCACGCGCTCGCCGGACATTGGCTCGGAAAGATGAAAGGAAATCAGCCGTGAAGGTCGAGGCGTTGGGATCAAGCAATCGAATACGAACAGTCTTACCGTCGGGTCCCACCGCAGTTCGATACCGTGGTCTGCCGGGCTTTCCGACGTCAATCTTGTCTACACACTGTATTTCAGACTTAGTCGCCATTCTCGTTCCTTCACATAGAATATACGCCTCCTACCGAACATATCAACCATCTACCTCACAATTCGCACCCCCAGATGCCGCAATTCCATCCCCCTCGCATGTCTCCGCTGGAACCCCTTCCACAACGTCACCTCGGCCCCACCCGGACTATACGCCCCCCACGGCGTGCCATCCGGAGCCTTCCACACCCCGTCGTCGGAATTCTCCACCGGCACATTCAGATAGGCCGCAGGCGCAACCTCCCCGCGCAAATGCACCGCCAGAAATGCGGTGATAAAATGCAGGTTGATCGCGTTCATGCGGTCGGCTCGCCAGATTGGGTCTTCGAACCAGTCCCTATCCCACGCGCTGCTGCGCATCTGGGCGGGCGCGGGATTAAGGGCGACGTTGTGGCCGGCCTGTTTGTAGGTCAGCAAATACCGATCCGAATGCACCGCGCCTGCAAACACGGCGAGCGCGCCGGTTTTGTATTCGACGGTGGGATCGGCATCGCCCTGGATCAGCAAGAGCGGCGCGGTGATCGCGGCAAGGCCCTCTGGCCCCCACGCGCTTCTCGGCAAGCCGCCGGCCGGGGCCAGAGCGACTATCGCCTTCACGCCGGGCACGACGATCTCGGCCGCGCCAGCCGTCCCGCGCGCGTGCTTCTTGAGCCAGCCGCCCGCGACCAAAGCCATGTTCGGCCCCTCAGGATCAAGGCTCGCCCCGCCTGCGGTCAGCACGCCGTAGCCGCCTTGGGAATAGCCGATCAGCGCCACTTGTGCGGGATCAATCTGCGCGCCCAAAGTCGCCCGCAACTGCGCGGTGACGAACGCGATATCTTGCGGTCGGTCATGGTTGGGCGCCGCGCGCTTGTCGGCTGAGACGGTGTAAGGATCGGGGTCCGCGTGGTGGATCCCGGCGACGACATAGTCCTTCGATGCAAGATTCTCTGTGAGCCAGGTGAACATCGCAGGCGCATTGCTGTAGCCGTGGGAGAGGATCACCAGCGGATGCGCGCGGCCCAGCGGCTTGGCATCCCGCACCGCGAGGCCTTCTTGTGTGAACGCCGCTGGTGGATGAGGCGGCTCCCCCCAAAGACTGCCGCGATAGGTGACGGGCTTTGCGCCTTTGCTGACAGTAGCGGGATACCAGATATCGACGATCAGCTTGCGGTCACGGAGCGGCACAACGCCCGTCTTCGCGTCAACCGATTGGAAATCGGGCTGCCCCTG
>JBJOLA010000276.1:0-3303 GCA_046045815.1 Pseudomonadota bacterium | reverse complement strand
GCGGCCAGACGGCGTGACGCGATGATCGAGAAGCTTGCAGCGCTTGCGCCGGTGCAAGGCGCGCTTGACCAGATCATCCAGCGCTTCGGAACAGCCCAAGTCGCAGAGGTGACCGGGCGATCCCGCCGCATCGTGCGCATCGGCGACCGGCTCAAAATCGAAGGCCGCGCGGCCAACGCCAACCTCGCCGAGACATCGGTCTTCATGGATGACAAGAAGCGCATCCTGATCTTCTCCGACGCTGGCGGCACTGGAAGATCCTATCACGCCGACATGGGCGTGAAAAACCAGCGCCTGCGCGTCCATTATTTGCTCGAAGCGGGCTGGAAGGCGGACACCGCAATCCAGGGACTTGGCCGCACCAACCGCACCAATCAGGCCCAGCCGCCCTTGTTCCGGCCCATTGCGTCCAATGTGGAAGCTGAAAAGCGCTTCCTCTCAACCATTGCCCGGCGGCTCGACACGCTCGGCGCGATCACGCGCGGCCAGCGCCAGACCGGTGGACAGGGGCTGTTCCGCGCGGAGGATAATCTCGAAAGCCAATATGCCCGTGATGCGCTGCGGCAGCTCTATTGCCAGCTATACGCAGGCAAGGTCGAAGCCTGTCCCTTGCAGGTGTTTGAGTCGATGACGGGTCTGCGCCTGACCGATGCGGGCGGCGGCCTCAAAGATGAACTCCCACCGATCACGACCTTCCTCAACCGGCTGCTGGCACTGACCATCCGGATGCAAAATCTGGTGTTCGGGGCGTTCGAGGAACTGATCAGCGCCAAAATCGAAAGCGCGGTGGCGAGCGGCACCTATGATGTCGGGCTGGAGACGCTGACCGCTGAAAGCTTCTCGGTGATCGAGGCAGCGACCATCTACACCCATCCCGGCACCCAGGCAGAAACCCGCCTGCTGACGATCAATCGCCGCGACCGGAATATGCCGCTGCAATTGGAGAATGCACTTCGGCTACTCGGCGACCATCGCGCCAAGCTGCTGGTCAACAAGCGCTCCAAGCGCGCGGCGGTGCAAATCCCGACCTCGAGCGCCTTGCGCGACGACGGAGAGGTTGAACGGCGGATCGAACTGATCCGTCCGATGGATCGCTACCGCCTTGCCGTCGCCGCCATGCCCGAGACCCATTGGGAAGAAGCGGATCAGACGCAATTTGCTGCGTGCTGGACCGCCGAACTGGCGACCATTGCAGAATTTGCCGACAGCAGGTTCCACATTGTGACCGGATTGTTGCTGCCGATCTGGAAGCGCCTGCCAGCAGAGCAAGCCCGGGTTTACCGGCTCCAGACGGATGATGGCACGCGGATCATCGGGCGCAAGGTGTCGCCTGCATGGGCGGCAAGCGCTGTGTCCAAGGATGCCCCAACGCTTGCCGGAGCCGAGGCCATCGCGCTCCTCACCGAAGGCAAAACACTGATCGAGCTTGCCGAAGGCCTGCAACTCCGCCGGTCGCTGGTGATGCATGTGTCGCGGATCGAACTGACGGGCTTTGCTGATACGGCACTCAATCAATTGAAGGCGGCAGGGCTGATGAGCGAAATCATCGCCTGGAAACTGCGCCTGTTCGTGCCACTCGGGGCTGCTGCGCCCGCGATCATCGAGCGCATCCTTGCACGCTATCCCGTCGTTCGCCTCATAGACCGAATGGCGGCCTGACATGCCTGTCCAGAGCAAAGTCAAAGGGGCCAGTCTTTCCGACCACGCCCGCGATGTGAGCGAGCGGCTCTCCCGGAACGCCGAAAGCGTTTGCCGCCATTATCTCGCCAAAGGACGGCGTGAGGGCCGCTATTGGCTGGTGGGCGACGTGCACGGCACACCGGGCCGCAGCCTCTATGTCCGGCTGCACGCCAGCGACGCCGCCAAAGGTGCCGCTGGCAAGTGGAGCGATGCAGCCACTGGCGAGCACGGCGATCTGCTCGATTTGATCGCAGCCAATTGCCATTTGTCAGGGCTCTCCCAGACCCTTGACGAAGCACGACGCTTTCTGGCCCTTCCGCAGCCTGAGCCAGCGCCGCCCAATCCGCGCACCGGCAAACGCGCATCGCCGTCGACATCTGCCCGAAAACTGTTCGCAATGAGCAAGCCAGTCCCTGGCACGCTGGGTGAAACCTATTTGCGCAAGCGGGGCATCGCTGCCCCCCTTAACCTGCCAGCATTGAGGTTCCATCCCCGCTGCTATTATTGGTCCGGCGACGACATGCCGCTGGAAAACTGGCCCGCACTCATCGCCGCCATCACTGACAATGACGGTCAATTGACCGGGGTGCACCGGACATGGCTTGCAGCGGACGGTCGCGACAAAGCCCCTGTCGAAACCCAGCGCCGGGCAATGGGCGCTGTTCTTGGCCATGCGATCCGCTTTGGACAGGCTGGGGACGTGCAAATCGCGGGCGAAGGCGTGGAGACGATGCTCTCGCTGCTCGGGATCATGCCCGACATGCCCATGGCCGCTTGCACATCGGCCAATCATCTCGCGGCTTTCATTCCACCGAGCGGCCTGAAGCGCCTCTATGTCGCGCGCGACCGGGATGCAGCAGGCGCGATGGCCTTTGCCGCCCTTGATGCCAAAGCCGGGAGCCAAGGGTTCACGTCCATGCCCCTCGATCCGATGACCGGCGATTTCAACGAAGATCTGACTTTGCACGGGCGCAATGCCCTGCTGCACCATGTCAGAGCACAACTCGACCCTGAGGACGCCAAACGGTTTTACGTACCCGCATAAGCCGGGAGGAAGGGTGAGTGCGATGTTCGCCACAGTGAGAGCCCTGATCCCTACTCCCTGCATCACCCAGGCAGCGCGCGCCGGGCTTTGAGAGGGCGATCCCGCGCCCATGCGGCGGTGGTTGGCAACCGGGGGCGGCAACTATTTTCCGCCGTGCGAGGGAACCCCGCCCTTTGCAGCGCGAAGCAAAATAGCCGCCGCCCCCGGTTTCCCGGCCGTGCCGGTGCCAACCGCCCCCGCACGCGCGCAAGAGGGGACGCCTTCAAAGGTCCGGCAACGGCTGCCGGGTCAAACAGACGAAGGAATGCAGCCATGATCCTCGACGACGAACCCGACACACCGACTTCAGCCTCCAGCTGGATGCTCGACGAACTCCAGACGCGCGGCTGGCGTCCCTTCGAGGACGAGCCTGACCCACGACCCCTTCCTGAAGCCGGGCCATTGGGCGGTGCCATCGCAGACATATTCGATGCACTGGTCGCCCCGCTCAGCGATACACGGCTTGAACCCGACCTTGAAGACCTGCTTTGGCATCAGGTCAATCTCTTCCACCGCGCCAGCGACCGCATCCAGCGCGA
>JBJOLA010000033.1:0-3967 GCA_046045815.1 Pseudomonadota bacterium | reverse complement strand
CCAATCTGCGAACAGTGCTGGAACGGAACAGCAGCGGTCTCGGCACCCGGTTTGTCGGGATGACGCAAGAGGGATGGAAGCGGCGTTAGGGTGCGGGTAGGGGGTGGTTTTTTTGGGGGGTAAACTGGTGCCGTAATTCTAAACCCCACCACCGGAATTGAATACATAACTAACGAAGGTTAGCAACGCGATCAGGCCCCAAACGAACACGGCTTGGTTTGCAAAAGCGGATCGACGACCATAAAATTTAAATACAATGGCTGGCAGGATTGCACCAAACAGCAAAAACCCAACCGAGGTATAGCGATACCAATATTCTTGCACGGCGCTCGAATAGGGACCTTGCGCGAAGGACAACGCGACTAACCCCATAGCAAGGATATTGAGGGCAATCAGCGTAAAAACGCAGCCAAACCCGCCGCCTTCCTCTTTCACTTTACCCCCAAACTCTTAAACAGCCTTGGTGCAGCGCCAACACCGAAACATGGGGACACCCAACCCTTCGACAAGCTCAGGATGAGCGGAAGAGGATGTGCCCGAATGCCAACAGATTTACGAATGCTGTTACAGTTGCAATAACCCCCAAATCGACATGCCGAGTTACGGTAACACTTTCCCCCCAACGCAGCCCCTGTGGGCCAAACATGAAAAAGGCTGCCGGAGCTTTATGCCCCGGCAACCTTCTTGCATGATCAGCGATCGGAGATGTTCCGATGCGCGGGAGATACATGCAGCGGACTGGTTAGTCGCGCATCTCCCGAACGAACTTTTCCGATCTACTTGCTGAACCATGAGACATCGGATCACCTCCTTTCGCTAGTTGAAGAGCTAGTGCGTGGCATTGCCGCCACAAATCGGAAGATGATTCAAACCGCGATATCAATCAAGCGAAAAATGCAAAAATCGGATTAGCTGCGACAATCTTCCACGACGCGCGCAAATTCGGGCCATGCCGGGATGACGAGATCGCTCGCTCCTTTGACCGAGACGATGAACCGCCCGCGGCTAAAAGAAACGGCGTCCAACTGGGGATCGCGCGGGTCAAGTTCCGCCGCGACATAGGGCGGGGCATCGGTAGCATTGGTAACCGAATAGCTTTTAAGGGCGCTGCTGGCGCGCAGCGTCATCCGTCCGGTGTCGCCCGGGGGGAAGGCGCCGGCACGCGAAATATAGATGCGCTTGGTGGAAACCGTGCAGCGGATCACGAAGTCTGCATCAACGCCTTCCCGGCCAAAGAGTGCGAGCGAACCCTTGCTGTCCGTCCGGTAGACCCAATTGCCCGGCGAGTTTGGCCAATCCTGCCAATTGTCGCTCGTGGCTTGCGGCGGCGGTGTCGGCGCGACAGGCGGGACGGCAGGCACCGGCTTTGGTTGAGGCGAGGGTGCTTCGGGCACAACCTCCCCACACGCCGACAGCGCAAGGGGGGCGAGGAGGAGAAGGAAATGCCGCATCATGCCGTCATAGCCCGGCGGGAGGATGAGGCAAGCTTGTTTACCCTGTATCCCTTCCCATCATATCAACGCAAAACTGCCAACAGGCCCGTGCCCGGGTGTACACGCCTCGTACAGGCATTTTCCTATGCCGAAGCTACCCCGGTAGCCAGAGGTCTGGTGAACGCGCTGTACGTGGCTGTACGGGGCTTCTAGAGGCCATCTGAACCTGATAGGTTCCTCCAGTTCGCAACGGGCGGTGAATCCTTCTCCCAGTTGATTGCCCTCGTATCACCCTCTTGTCGTCTTGCAGCTTGATCCGCATAAGCGACATCCGGGGAGCAGGACATGACGACAGGCATTACCGCACAGCGGCTTAAATCAATCATCGGCGGTTCGGCGGGGAACCTCGTCGAATGGTATGATTGGTTCGCTTATGCGACGTTCTCGCTCTATTTCGCGCCGGTGTTTTTCCCCAAGGGTGATCTTACCGCACAGCTTTTGAACAATGCTGCGGTGTTTGCCGTCGGTTTCGTGATGCGGCCGATTGGGGCGTGGGTGATGGGGCGCTACGCCGATGCCAAGGGACGCAAGGCCGGGCTGACGCTTTCCGTCGGCCTGATGTTCAGCGGATCAATGCTGCTCGCGATTGCGCCAACTTATGCTCAAATTGGGGTGTTCGCTCCCGCGACGCTGATTATCGCACGCATGATCCAGGGATTATCCTTGGGCGGAGAATATGGGGCGAGCGCGACCTATCTGTCGGAAATGGCCCCGCGCAAGAACCGCGGTTTCTGGGCGAGCTTTCAATATATGACGCTCTGTGGCGGCCAGCTGGTGGCGATTGTTGTTGCGGTCATCATGCAGGGATTTTTGAGTGAGGCAGAGCTCACCGCTTGGGGTTGGCGGGTGCCGTTTGCCATCGGCGCGCTGTTGGCGCTGCTCGTCTACCTGTTGCGCCGCAATTTAGCCGAGACGGAATCCTTCCAGAAACTGGACAAGGATCGTCCGCCCTCTACCGCCCGGATGCTGTGGCGCGATCATAAGCGCGAGGCCATCCTCGTGGGGATGCTGTCGGCTGGCGGCGGGCTCAGCGCCTACACATTCACCAGCTATATGCAGAAATATCTGGTCAACACCGTGCATTTTCCGAAGGCGACCGCGACGTACATCATTGGCGCGGCTTTGTTGTGGTTTACGCTGATGCAGCCGCTGTTCGGGTCATTCGCAGATCGGTTCGGACGCAAGCCAATGTTGCTGATATTCGGGATTGGCGGGGCAATCGCCGCCATTCCGGTGTTTCTAAAGCTGGAAACCGTCACGTCGCCGGTGATGGCCGCGCTGTTGATCATGATCCCGCTGACATTGCAAAGCGGCTACAGCGCCAACAACGCGCTGGTGAAGGCGGAGCTTTTCCCTGCCCATATTCGGGGACTGGGTGTTGCCTTGCCTTATGCGATTGGCAATGCTCTGTTCGCGGGCATGGTTGAATATGTTGCGCTCGCGCTCAAGGGGATGGGGCATGAGCAATTATTTTACGGCTACGTCGCGATTGTCATTGCGATGGCGGGCGTGGCGACGATGCTGCTCCCCGAAACCCGCCACACCAGCCTGATCACCGAAGACTGATGGCAAAAGCGCGCGCCGATCAATTGCTTGTCGAACGCGGCCTTGTTGAAAGCCGCGCCCGTGCCCAGGCACTGATCTTGGGCGGCCATGTTTATTCGGGCGAACGCAAGATTGAGAAGGCCGGGCAGCAGATGGCGGCGGATATGCCGCTCGAAGTGCGTGGGCGCGATCATCCGTGGGTGTCACGCGGCGGAATCAAGCTGGCACACGGCCTTGATCATTTTGGTTGGGACGTGATCGGGGCCACCGCGATGGACGTCGGCAGCTCCACCGGGGGATTTACCGACGTGTTACTCACAAAAGGCGCGGCGAAAGTTTACGCGGTTGATAGCGGCACCAACCAGCTGGCGTGGAAGCTGCGGCAGGACCCGCGCGTCATTGTGCTAGAACAAACTAGTGCGCGGATTTTGACGGCGTCCCATATCCCGGAGCCTGTCGATCTGATCGTGTGTGATGCCAGTTTCATCGGCCTTGCCAAAGTGCTTGAACGGCCGCTGACGTTCGCGCGGCCAGATGCGCGGCTGATGGCGCTGATCAAGCCTCAATTCGAGGCAGGTCGAGAAGAGGTCGGGAAGGGCGGCGTCGTCCGTGATCCCGATATTCATGCCCGTGTTTGCCGTGACGTGGAAGGCTGGCTATCACAAAGTGGCTGGCAGGTGCAGGGCATTGTGCAAAGCCCGATCACGGGGCCAGAAGGCAATGTTGAATTTCTAATTGCTGCACTGCACAACACTTGACGTAAGCGGCAATGAATGTCAGCGGCCCGGCGTGTTCCGAAACCCGATCCTCCTCCTTTTAGCATGCGTCAGCGCGCCAGCCTATGCACAACGCACAACGAACAACGCCGTTACCTCAGCGGATGATGCTTTTGGGCGTGCTGTAGGCAATGAAAAGATCGGCATTTATTC
>JBJOLA010000260.1:0-7146 GCA_046045815.1 Pseudomonadota bacterium | reverse complement strand
CCGCCCAGATCATCGAGATGACCAAGGGCGGCGTTGATCATGCGATTGAAGCGGTTGGCCGTCCGGCTTCTGCAGCGCTTGCTGTGGCGTCGCTCAAACGCGGCGGCACCGCGACGATCCTAGGCATGATGCCGCTTGCCGAGCGCGTCAGCCTTGGCGCTTTTGATCTGCTGTCTGGCAAGAAGCTGCAAGGCGCGTTGATGGGGGGCAACCGCTTCCCGGTTGATATACCCCGTCTGGTGGATTTCTACATGCGCGGGCTGCTCGATCTCGATAGCATTGTTGCCGAACGCATCCCCCTGACCCAGATCAACGAAGGGTTTGAACAGATGAAGAAGGGCGATGCGGCCCGGTCTGTGATCGTCTTTGATCAATGACCGAGGTTACCCCGATGGACGCGCAGGCCGCCTTCTCTGGCACAGTGGTGCCCGAAGGCGCTGACCGGGTTGACGAAGCGAAACTGTCCGCCTGGATGGATGCCAACGTTGCCGGATTTAAGGGCCCTGTAGAGGTGCTCAAGTTCGCCGGTGGGCAATCCAACCCGACCTATCGGATCAACGCCCAGAGCGGCTCCTATGTGCTCCGTCGCAAGCCTTTGGGGCCGTTGCTCCCCAGCGCCCACGCGGTTGACAGGGAGTACCGCGTGATCGCGGGTCTCCACCCGACGGGATATCCCGTGGCCAAGCCGTATGGGCTGTGCACCGATGACACGGTGCTCGGCAGCTGGTTCTACATCATGGATATGGTGGAAGGCCGCACGATTTGGGATGGCGCGATGCCCGGTTCCAACCCCGCCGAACGCCGCGCCACTTATGAGGCGATGATCGACACGCTGGCGGCGCTCCACAATGTTGATGTCGAGAAGGCGGGGCTGAGCGACTACGGCAAGCCCGGCAATTATTTCGAACGGCAAATCGGCCGCTGGACCAAGCAATACCGGCTCGCTGAAACCGAAGTGATGCCCGAGATGGAGCGGCTTATTGAATGGCTGCCGCGCAGCTTGCCAAAGCAGGACCGGGTGAGTGTTGTTCACGGCGACTACCGGATCGACAATATGATCTTTGACGCCGCCGCCCCCAAAGTGGTCGCGGTGCTGGATTGGGAACTTTCCACACTGGGTGATCCACTGGCGGACTTCACCTATGTCGCGATGGCGTGGGTGACGGACAATGGCGGACGCTCCGGCATTCAGGATGTTGACCGGGAGAGCCTCGGCATCCCTGAACTCGATGAAATGGTGACGCGTTACTGCGCGGCAACCGGGCGTGACGGTGTGCCAGACATGAACTGGTACTTCGCCTATAATTTCTTCCGTCTGGCGGGGATTATCCAAGGCATAAAGAAGCGCGTGATCGACGGCACCGCCAATTCCGCGCATGCCAAGGATATGTCTGAGCGGGTGTTTCCGTTGGCCTCGGCGGCCTGGGAATTCGCGGTGAAGGCGGGGGCTTGATGTTTGGATTGTTGCTCAACGCCGCTTATCTTGAGTAGCGACTGAGCGAAGTCGGAGGCTCGTATCGAAGGGCACTCCACCCGTCCTTCGATAGGCCATTTCGGCAAGTGCTCAATGGCTACTCAGGATAAGCGGTTTGTTATAAGATCAATTGGAGTAATGGCACGATGAGCTTATTCGATATGACCGGGAAGGTCGTGGTTATCACCGGTTCCTCGCGCGGGATCGGCAAGGCGATTGCTGAAGAAATGGCGGTCCACGGGGCCAAGGTCGTGGTCTCCAGCCGCAAGGCTGATGCGTGCGATCTGGTGACGGATGCGATCAATGCCAAACACGGCGCGGGCACGGCGATCACGATCCCGGCGAACATATCGTCGAAGGAAAGCCTGCAAAATCTGGTGGATGAAACCCGCAAGGCGTTTGGCAAAATTGATGTGCTGGTCTGCAATGCCGCTTCGAACCCTTATTACGGGCCGATGGCAGGGATTAGCGATGAACAATTCACCAAAATCCTCACCAACAATATTATCGCAAACAACTGGCTGATCAGCATGGCTGTGCCCGAAATGATCGCGCGCGGCGAAGGATCGATTATCATCATTTCGTCAATCGGCGGATTGAAAGCGTCGACAAAGATCGGTGCGTATAATGTGTCGAAGGCCGCTGACATGCAGCTCGCGCGTAATCTGGCGGACGAATACGGGCCGAACGGCGTCCGCGTGAATTGCATCGCGCCGGGGCTGATCAAAACTGATTTTGCCAAAGCGCTGTGGGATGATCCGGATACGCTCAAAAAATCAACGCAGGGCGCGTGCCTCAAACGCATCGGTGAGCCCGAAGAAATTGCGGGAGCCGCCGTTTTCCTCGCCTCGAAAGCCGGTGCGTTTACCACCGGCCACACGCTCGTCGTTGACGGCGGTGTCACCATAAGCGGGAGTGTTTGATCATGGGCATGTTAGACGGGAAAGTCGCCATCATCACGGGTGCAGGTTCAGGCATTGGCCGCGCGAGCGCGATCCGCTTTGCCGCCGAAGGTGCCAAGCTCATCCTCGGCGATAAGAGCGATGCGGTGCATGATGTGGCAAAGGCCATCGGCAACGCGGCGGCGGCGATCCAGATGGATGCCGGACTTGAGGCCGATGTGATCAAACTGGTTGAGGCAGCGAAAAGCCATTTCGGCGGGCTCAACATTGCCTTTGCCAATGCGGGCATTTCCGGCGGTTTGCCGGGTATCTTTGACGAGACGCCGGAAGGCTTTGCGGAAATATTGCGGGTCAATCTGATCGGGCCGTTCCTGATGGTGAAACATGCTGGCAAGGCGATGGCCGACGCGGGCAACGGAGGCTCGATCATCTGCACCGCGAGCGTGGCTGGCATTCGTTCGGGTGCAGGCGGCCCGGCTTATTCCGCGTCAAAAGCAGGGGTGATCAACTTCACCCAAGTTTCAGCGCAGCAGCTGTGCGATACAGGTGTGCGGTGCAACGCTATCTGCCCCGGCCTCACCGAAACCGGCATGACCAAGCCGACCTTTGACTATGCGCGAGACAAGGAAGTGATGCACAAGCTGGGGCGGCTCAACCCGCTGCGCCGCGCCGCTCAGCCCGAAGAGCTGGCTAATGTCGCGCTGTTCCTGGCCTCGGATCAGTCGAGCTACGTCAACGGACAGGCGATTGCAGTGGACGGTGGCCTATCGAGTTCGCACCCGGTGACGCGTCAATTGACGGGGCAAACGGCAGTATGAACGCCCAAGACCTTGGCTTCCTGCCCGACCGGCTGGAGCGGATCAACGCCTATATTCAGGCCAAATATCTCGACACCGGCAAACTGCCCTTTGCCTCGCTGCTGATCGGGCGCGGCGATGAGGTTGCGCACCGCTGGACGTCGGGTGTTGCCGAGGATGCAATTTTTCGGATCATGTCGATGACCAAGCCGGTCACGAGTATCGCGTTCATGCAGTTGGTGGAGCAAGGCAAGATTGCGCTCTCCGATCCGGTCGCGAAATATATCCCCGAATTCGCAAACCTCGGCGTGTTTGTGGCGGGCGGGGGCAATGCGCCCTTCATCACCCGCCCCATCACAACGCCGATGCGGGTGATTGACTTGATGCGCCATACCGCGGGGCTCACCTACGGATTTCAGGAGCGAAGCAACATTGATGCAGCCTACCGCAAGGCGGACATCGACGGCTGGGCGACGCATGATAATGATGAATTCGTTGCCAAACTCGCAAAAATTCCGCTTGAGTTTGAGCCGGGGACAGCTTGGAATTATTCGGTGGCCACGGACGTGCTTGGCATCATCGTCGCGCGCGTCTCCGGCGTTTCGCTCGGTGACTATTTTGAGCAGAATATCTTCGGTCCGCTGGGTATGGAGGATAGTGGATTTGTAGTTCCCGCTGAGAAGGCGGAGCGCATCCCGGGGGCTTTTTCTTGGCATCCCACCGAAAAGATGAAGCCGACCGACAAGGCGGGCAGCGGGAGCGCCTGGACACGGTCGCACAAGTTCCAATCAGGTGGCGGCGGCCTTGCGTCCAGCGTTGCCGACTATCACCGATTCTGCCGGATGCTTGCGGGTGGCGGCGCGCTCGACGGCATCCAGATCATCAGTCCCAAAACGTTGGAACTGATGACGGCCAACCATCTTCCGGGCGGCGGGGACCTTACGCAGCACAGCAAAGCCCTGTTCAGCGAAGCCGAGAATGCGGGCACGGGCTTCGGCCTCGGTTTTGCCAGCATCATCGACCCCGCAGCCACGATGATGCCCTGTTCAAAGGGTGAATTTTTCTGGGGCGGCATGTATTCCACGGCCTTCTTTGTTGATCCGGTTGAAGATATCATCATGATCTTCATGACCCAGTTGATGCCATCATCAACCTATCCGATCCGCCGCGAAATCAAGACCATGCTCTATGCGGCGATGGCCGCGTAAATTTCTCAGGAGACCTCAAATGCAATCCGTTACAACCGAGCGCCACGGCGATGTCCTTGTCGTTCTCGTCAATAATCCGCCGGTCAACGCGCTCAGCTGGCATGTGCGCCAGGGTCTGAAGGACGGATTTGAGGAAGGACTGAATGATCCTGCGATCAAGGCAATGGTGCTCCGCTGTGACGGCAGCACTTTTATCGCAGGCGCAGACATCACTGAATTTGGCAAGCCGCCGCAAGGGCCGGATTTTCATGCCGTGCTCAATATGATGGAAACCTCCGCGAAGCCGATTGTTGCCGCTATCCACGGCACAGCACTGGGCGGCGGGCTGGAGACGGCGCTTTGCTGTCATTACCGGATTGCGGTGCCTTCAGCGAAATTGGGTGTGCCCGAAGTCAATCTCGGGCTGCTGCCGGGCGGCGGCGGAACGCAGCGGCTCCCCCGGGTTGTGGGTGTTGAGCAAGCGGCAGTGATGGTGTCGCTCGGCGTTCCCATTTCGGCAGCAAAAGCGCTTGAGTTCGGCTTGGTGGATGCGGTCGCTGGTGACACCAGCCTTGCCGAAGATGCGATCAAGCTGGCGCGCGAGATGATCGCCAAAGGACCGCGCCCGACGCGGGATCTTCCGGTCAACGGCGATATTGCAATCATCGCAAAGCTTGAAGCCGAAAACGCCCGCAAGTGGAAAGGGTTCGATGCGCCCTACGCCAATCTGCGCTGTGTTCGCGCCGCAACGACTTTGCTTTTTGATGAAGGCATGGCCTTTGAGCGCGCCGAGTTCATGAAACTGATGGCGGGCACCCAGTCCAAGGCCCAACAATATATGTTTTTTGCCGAACGTCAGGCTGCCAAGATCGACGGTCTGCCAAAGGATACCGCTCTTCGCCCCATCGCCAAGGTTGGCGTGATCGGGGCAGGGACGATGGGCGGCGGCATCACGATGAACTTTCTCTCGGCGGGTATTGCTGTGACGATCGTCGAAATGACGCAGGATGCGCTCGACCGCGGCGTTGGCCTGATCCGCAAAAATTATGAGGCTTCGGCTGCCAAGGGACGCTTTACGCAGGATAAGGTTGAAGCGATGATGGGGCTGCTGACGCCGTCGCTCAGCTTTGATGATCTGGCGGAATGCGATCTGGTGATCGAGGCCGTCTACGAAAGTATGGACGTCAAGAAGGACGTGTTTGGAAGGCTCGACAAGATTGTGAAGCAAGGCGCGATCCTGGCGTCCAACACATCCTATCTCGACGTCAATGAGATCGCAGCGGCAACATCGCGTCCGCAAGACGTGCTCGGCATGCATTTCTTTTCGCCTGCCAATGTTATGAAGCTGCTTGAAGTTGTGCGCGGCGAAAAAACCGCGCTCGACGCGCTCGCCACAGTGATGGCGCTCGCCAAGAAGATCGGCAAGATCGCCGTCGTGGCGGGTGTGTGTCATGGCTTTATTGGCAACCGTATGCTCTCACAGCGCCAGCAGCCGGCCCAAAAGCTTCTGCTCGAAGGCGCGACGCCCGAACAGATCGACACGGTATTTACAGACTTTGGTTTCCCGATGGGGCCGTTTCAGATGGCCGATCTCGCCGGACTGGATGTGGGCTGGCACCGTGACCCCGCGCGTATTGAAAATATTCGGGAGGCAATGTGTGCTGCGGGGCGCCTTGGTCAGAAGAATGGCAAGGGCTTTTATGATTATGATGCGCAGCGTAACCGCACGGTTAGCGTGGAAGCACTGGCAATCATCGAAGATTTCCGGTCGCGTTCAAATCTTCAAAAGCGCGACGTCACCAATCAGGAAATCGTCGAACGCTGCCTTTATCCCATCGTCAATGAAGGCCATTTGATCCTTGAAGAACGGATGGCGCAGCGGGCGTCTGATGTCGATGTTGTGTGGATCTACGGATACGGCTGGCCCGTCTACCGCGGCGGCCCAATGTTCTGGGGAGACGCGGAAGGTGCAGGCAAAATCGTTGAGGCGCTCGAACGGAACGGTGTGAAGGTCGCCGAATCGCTTAAGGCAAAGGCTTGAAATAGCATGTGATTCGGCGGAGCGACTCCAACACTGAGGGACGAGACGTGCCGCAGCGTCGGCCAGTTGAGCCGGTGAAACGTTTCATCCCGGCTTGGGTTCAGTTCAACGATCAGTGCTTGGAGATGTTAACCTTCATAGCAATACCACGGGGCATACAAAGGGTCGCGGGGTTTACCTAGCCATGAAGTTCAAAGCGTTTTTATTCGCCGCGTTTGCGGTATGTGCCTCACTGGTTGCGCCAACCGCAGCTCAGGCCAGTCGCTATCTCCAGTGCGTGCCCTATGCGCGCGAAATGTCTGGCATCGATATTCACGGCAACGCCAAAACCTGGTGGGGCCAAGCTGCGGGCGTTTATGAACGGGGCAGCACCCCGCGCGAAGGTTCTGTGATGAACCTTCCAGGCTACGGCAAAATGCGCCTTGGCCATGTGGCAATGGTCAGCAAGATCGTGAATGATCGCGAAATCCTGCTTTCCCATGCCAACTGGTCACGTCGCGGCGGCATTGAACGTAATGTCCGCGCTGTTGATGTATCGGACAAGGGCGATTGGAGCCGGGTGAAGATCTGGTTTGCGGGCATTGGTGATCTTGGTTTGACGTCATACCCCGTAAATGGGTTCATCTATCCCAATGCAGCCAAGCCACGTGATCAATTCCGCCTCGGCGAAGATGTGATGCAGATGGCACGGCTCGAATCAGGTCAGCCGGGCGGAAGCTCGATCGCCACCCTGCGCTAAAGCCGG
>JBJOLA010000235.1:0-2530 GCA_046045815.1 Pseudomonadota bacterium | reverse complement strand
GACGATCAGCGTCCGTTCAAACTGGCCGGTATTCTCGGCATTGATGCGGAAATACGTCGACAATTCCATCGGGCAGCGCACGCCTTCGGGGATGTAGACGAAGGTGCCGTCGCTGAAGACTGCGCAGTTGAGGGTCGCGAAATAATTGTCGTGCATCGGCACAATCTTGCCGAGCCATTTTTTCACGAGATCAGGGTATTCCTTGATCGCTTCGGAGATGGAGCGGAAGATGACGCCCGCGCGTTCGAGTTCGGCCCGGAAGGTGGTGGCTACCGACACACTGTCAAACACCGCATCCACCGCAACACGGCGTTGAGGCAGCCCGCCGTCTTCGCCGCCGTCAACACCCGCGAGCAATTTCTGCTCGGCAATCGGAATGCCGAGCTTTTCATAGACGCGCAGGATTTCGGGATCGACTTCATCGAGACTGCCAAGCTTCGGCTTCGCCTTGGGCGCGGCGTAATAATAGGCGTCCTGATAATCGATGGGATCGATTTCCAGCTTGGCCCAATCGGGCGGAGTCATTGTCAGCCAGTGTCGATAGGCCTTGAGACGCGATTCGAGCATCCACTCCGGCTCATTCTTCTTGGCGGAGATGAAGCGGACGGTGTCCTCATTCAAACCCTTGGGCGCGAATTCGGTTTCGATGGGCGACGACCAGCCATGTTCATAGTCCGCCACACTCGCGGCGGCATCATGCGCGGCTTGGTCTTTGAGGATAATATCAGTCATATCGAACAAACCTTCGTTTCTTCGTTGCTTAGTGTGAAAGAAATCTCAATCGACCGCGCCGAGCCCAGCCAAGAATTGGACTCACACGAAGCAACGAAGAAACGAAGAGAAAGAAGCGCGAACATCAGTGCGCACTCGTCAAAGACGTGAGGTTGATATTCGCAAGCGCCCCGCGCACTGCGCCGTTTACCATCGCCCAATGCGGCTGCACCTTGCAGCTACCCTCAAGCGCGCAATGTTCTCCTTTGGCATGCTTCCCGGTATCGACACAGGCCGTCATCGAAATCGGCCCTTCAATCGCTTCGATGATATCTGCAAGCGTCACCGCTGCCGCAGGCCGGGCGAGCTTGAAGCCGCCACCCGCGCCGCGCACGCTACGGAGCAATCCAGCGTGGGAAAGTTTGCTCACCAGTTTCTGCACGGTGGGCTGAGGAATGCCGGTTTCTTCAGCAAGCAGAAGGGTGTTGAGCCTTGCTTGCCCGCAGTGACGGGCGCAGGCGGCCATCATCACAACGGCATAATCGGCAAGACTCGAAAGGCGCATGGATTTTAATTAGACCATTTCAGTCTGATTATCAACCAGTCTTAAGTCCAGGGTGCCTCTGCCCGGAAATTATCAGGATGAAGTGTGACTTGCATGATCGGGCTGCTGTTGATCTGAAGGTTGCGCGGGGTCATCCCGGTGAATTGCTTGATTTCACGGATCATGTGCGCCCGGTCCGCATATTCGGCGTCGAGTTCGGCGGGCACGGGTCCCTTTGTGCCGATGATGCGGGATGCGGTGCGCAAAGCGCGGAATTTCCGGGCGAGCATCTTGGGCGGCGCGCCGTAATATCGGTTGGACAAGCGCATGATCTGGCGCGCCCCCAAATCACACGCCGCATAAAGGACGTCGGGCGTCGGGATCGGCAAGCATGATAGCCAGCCGCCAATGGTCTCGACGATCTGCCGGTGGTCATCTGGCAAAGGTGTGATTTTAGGGATCAGAAAGGCATCCATCATTTTGCCCATATGCTCGATGTCGGGCGGCCCTTTCCGCTCCGCGCCAATCCCTTTCATCGCCGCGAAAAGGTCAAGCGCACCCGGCCCGAGCGAAGGGGCACCATCCAGCGCGCGGTTGGCGAAATCTGTCGCACTGGCGTCGACGATGCCACCCCAGAATTCGGGCAACAGCACGCAGCCAAAACTCATCAGGGGGCCAGCGATTGAATATCGGGCTGTGGTGGTTGCGGGCCCGAGCAACATCACAGGGCAATCGGGATCGTGATGGCCGCCAGGATATTCATAGTGGCCTGACCCTGAAAACATCAGCCGAAGATAACCCACGTCAGCACGCTCAAAATCCTCGATCAGCGGATATTTGACTCGCACATGATAATAAGCCGAAATGTAGCGGGAAAGTTCCGGCGCGGGTTGGGCGAATGACAGTTCCACTCGCTCAGCCTAAGTCAGCGCCGAAAGCGAGGGGATGCGGCCCATCAACTGTGATCGGTCAAAGGTCAGATTTGTCAGGCGGGACGCATGGTCGCGGATCGCGCTTGGTGTAATGCCGACGAATTCCTTCAACTCGCGAATGCAATGAGACTGATCATAAAAACCTTCGTCGATGAAATCCTGCCACGCACCGTCGCCACGCGCGATGGCGTTTGCCGTGCGCAGAGCGCGATATTTGCGAACGAGGACTTTGGGCGGTGATCCGTAATATTGGCGCGCCATCCGCTCGATCTGGCGACGGGACAGGCCGGTCGCTGTTTCCAGATCCTTGATGTCTGGGGAGAGCTTAGCCTCAAGCCACATG